>DKLU01000494.1:4323-13635 GCA_002455915.1 Chryseobacterium sp. UBA6632 | reverse complement strand
TTTGAAGAATTAAAAAACATAAAAATTCCTGTCATCAATGGAGGTGACGGAACGGGAAACCACCCATCTCAATGTATGCTGGATTTAATGACAATTTATCAGGAATTTGGAAAATTTGAAGGTTTAAAAATAGGAATCGTTGGAGATGTAAAACATAGCCGCGTTGCCAATTCAAACGCAGAAGCTTTAAGAAGATTAGGAGCTAAAGTATATTTTTCAGGGCCAGAACAGTGGTTTGACGAAGGTGCTTTAATCAACGGAACGTATTTAAATGTGGATGAATTAATTGCTGAGGTTGATGTTTTAATGTTATTAAGAATCCAACATGAAAGGCACGATTCACAAATGAGTTTCTCTGCTTCAGATTACCACAGAAAATATGGTTTGACGAAAGAAAGAGAAAAAGCAATGAAAAAGGAAGCCATCATTATGCACCCAGCTCCGATCAACAGAGGAGTAGAAATTGATACAGACTTGGTAGAATGTGAACGTTCAAGAGTTTTCAAGCAAATGCAGAATGGTGTTTTCGCAAGAATGGCAATTTTAAAAGAAGCTTTGGAGAAAGAAGGGTATACTTTTAAATAAGAACCAAGGAAAAAGTAAAAAGAATCAAGTATTCAGCCGACCCGAAAGGGTCAAATAACAATAGCCGTGGGTGAAACCCATGGTATAAAATGGATAAATAATCCAAAAGCCCTGTAAGGGCGACCTGTTAATAATAAAATAATAAGAGATAAAAGTTTAAAATGAAGAAAAAGTTAATACTGGAGTCCGGTGAAGTGTTTCATGGAGAAGGTTTCGGAGCAGAATTGGAAACTGCAGGAGAAGTAGTTTTCAATACCGGAATGACAGGGTATCAGGAACTGATCTCTGACCCGTCTTATTGCGGTCAGATTGTGTGTATGACCTATCCATTAATCGGAAACTATGGGATTAATAGAGATGATTATGAGAGTATAGAGCCGGCGATCAAAGGGCTTATCGTAAAAGAGCTTTGTGATTTGCCGTCGAATTTCCGTACTCAGATTACTTTAGATGAATTATTTAAAAAGAAAAAACTTTCAGGAATTTCAGGCATCGACACCAGAAGGCTGACAAGAATTCTTCGTAACTACGGAGTGGTGAAAGGAAAGATTGTAAATGCTGATGCAGACGAAAGCACAGTCGTTTCAGAATTAAAATCAACAAATTTCCCAACCAATCAGGTGGAGCAGGTTTCTACAAAAACACCTTACGCAAACCCAGGAAGAGGTTTGAAAGTTGTGTTGGTAGATTTTGGTTCTAAATTAGGAATTATAAGAGAGTTATCTCAAAGGAATTGCGACATTACGGTAGTTTCTCAAGATGTAACAGCAGAAGAAATTTTGTTGATGAATCCAGACGGAGTAATGTTGTCAAACGGTCCTGGAGATCCTGAAGATAACCAACACGCGCTGGAAATGATTAACGGAATCTTAGGAAAAGTCCCAATTTTCGGAATCTGTTTAGGACATCAATTGATCGGTTTGGCTTGTGGAGCTAAAACTTTCAAATTAAAATTCGGTCACAGAGGAGGAAATCACCCTGTGTTAGATTTAGAGAAAAATACAGTTGCGATCACTTCTCAAAACCACGGTTATGCTGTGGATCAGGAAAGTTTGAAAAATACAGACTTAATTGAAACACATATCGCATTGAACGACAGAACAAACGAAGGTTTGAAGCACAAAATTCACCCTTGTTTCTCCGTTCAGTATCACCCGGAAGCTAGTCCAGGTCCTGAAGATGCGAACTATTTATTTGATGAGTTTATCCAGTTAATGGAAGATTTTAAAAAGTAGAAGATTAATTTGGGCAGCTTAATCCGCCTTCCGCTCCCAATCTTTTTTGCAGAACATTTCTGCTAAAATAGAAAAATCAGGATGGCAAAAAAGGATTTCCGCTCAAGTCGGGCTGCGTGCAATTCGCCGCTGAAATTTAAGTATCAGAATTCAACGAATCTGAAGGGTTCAATATGAATAGCCGTAGGTGCAACCTATGGAAATGGTGAAAAAATCATCAATAGAACCCAAAAGGGTTCAAAACTAACAAAAAGGATAAATTTAAAAATGAAAAGAAACGACATAAAAACAATTTTAGTAATCGGTTCAGGTCCAATCATCATCGGTCAAGCGGCAGAATTTGATTACGCAGGAACGCAGGCTTGTCTGTCTTTGAAGGAAGAAGGCTACAAGGTAATTTTGATTAACTCAAACCCTGCAACGATTATGACGGATGTTGAAATCGCAGATAAAGTTTACATCGAGCCGATTTCACTTCAGTTTGTAAGTCATATCATCAGAAAAGAGCGTCCAGACGCGCTTTTACCTACTTTGGGTGGACAAACTGGTCTGAACATGGCGGTAGAGTTAGAAAAATCAGGGATTCTTGAAGAATGCAAAGTTGAAGTGTTGGGAACTAAACTATCAGCCATCAACAGAGCGGAAGATAGAGATTTGTTCCGTGAACTGATGAGAGAATTAAACGAACCAGTTCCGGAATCTGACATCGTAAACACGGTAGAAGGAGCTTTGAATTTCGCGGACAATATCGGTTATCCTGTCATTGTTCGTCCTGCCTTTACAATGGGGGGAACAGGAGGAGGTATCGCTTCCAACGAGGTTGAATTAAGAGAAATTGCTGAATTAGGATTAAAACACAGTCCGGTAACGCAGTGTTTAATTGAAAAATCAATCGCAGGTTTCAAAGAAATTGAGTACGAAGTAATGCGTGATGCAAACGACAACGCAATTGTGGTTTGTAACATGGAAAATATAGATCCGGTTGGAGTTCACACAGGAGATTCAATCGTTGTGGCGCCTTCTCAGACGCTCTCAGACAGAGAATATCAGTTGTTGAGAAATGCTTCACTAAAAATCATCAGAGCATTAGGAATTGAAGGGGGATGTAACGTACAGTTGGCGTTAGACCCGCATTCATTTGATTATTATATCATCGAAGTAAACCCGAGAGTTTCCCGTTCATCAGCGTTAGCATCAAAAGCAACAGGTTATCCGATTGCTAAAATCGCTGCTAAAATCGCTGTAGGATTAACTTTAGATGAAATCATGAATCCGGTTACAGGAAAGACTTACGCTTGTTTCGAACCAGCTTTGGATTATGTTGTAACTAAATTCCCAAGATTCCCCTTCGATAAATTCGAAACTGCGGACAGAAGGTTATCAACTCAGATGAAAGCAACGGGTGAAGTAATGGCAATCGGAAGAAATTTCGAAGAATCTTTACAGAAAGCCATCCGTTCATTAGAAACGGGAATCAGACATATTGGTTTAAAAACTAAACAAGCTGCAGCTTTAACAGCTGAAGAAATCGAAAGAAGAATCAGAGTGTGTGATGACGAAAGATTATTCATCATCGGTGATGCTTTAAGAAGAGGATACGATTGGGAACAAATCGTAGAATGGAGTAAAATCGATAAATTCTTCATCTGGAAAATTAAGAAATTAATTGATTTCGAAAAGACAATTGCTGAAAATAAATTCAATAAAGAAATTGTATTAGAAGCTAAAAAATTAGGTTTCGCAGATGTAAACATTGCGGTTCTTTGGAACGTAACGGAGCGTGAAGTTTTCAATTTCAGAAAAGAAAATGGAGTAATGCCGGTTTACAAAATGGTAGACACTTGTGCAGCAGAATTCGAATCTGAAACCCCATATTTCTACGGAACTTACGAAGAAGAAAACGAAAGTGTTGCTTCTGATAAAGAAAAAATCATTGTTCTAGGCTCTGGACCAATCAGAATCGGACAAGGTGTTGAGTTTGATTACGCGACAGTTCACTCAGTTTGGGCAATCAAAGAGATGGGTTACGAAGCGATTATCATCAACAATAACCCTGAAACGGTTTCTACAGACTTTTCGATTTCAGATAAATTATACTTCGAGCCTTTAACGGAAGAAGATGTAATGAACATCATCGATCTTGAAAAACCAAAAGGAGTTGTGGTTCAGTTTGGTGGACAAACGGCGATTAACTTAGCAGATAAATTGGCTTCTCACGGAGTTCAGATTTTAGGAACTTCTTTGGAAGATTTAGATAGAGCTGAAAACAGAGATAAGTTCGAAAAAGCCCTTCAGGAAATGGGAATTCCTCAACCTTTAGGAAAAACTTCAACTTCAAAAGAAGAAGCGATAAAAATTGCCAACGAAATCGGTTATCCGGTGTTGGTTCGCCCAAGCTACGTTTTGGGAGGTAGAGCGATGGAAATTGTGTATACCGAAGCAGAATTGGCTCATTACATGGAGTTTGCGGTAGACGCAAGCCCGGAACACCCTGTTTTGGTCGACAGATACATGGTTGGAAAAGAAATCGAAGTTGATGCCATTTGCGACGGTGAAACAGTGGTAATTCCTGGAATTATGGAGCACATCGAAAGAGCGGGAGTTCACTCCGGAGACTCGATTGCCGTGTATCCGCCACAAAATATTTCACAAAGTGAGGTTGATACTTTGGTAGATTATACTAAAAGATTAGCAAAAGGACTAAAAGTAATTGGATTAATGAACATCCAATACGTTCTTTTTGATGGAAATGTGTATGTAATCGAAGTAAACCCACGTTCATCGAGAACGGTTCCATTTTTATCTAAAATTACAGATGTTCCGATGGCAAACCTGGCTACAAAAGCTATTTTAGGTCAGAAACTGAAAGATTTAGGCTACGAAAGCGGATTGGTTCCGAACAAAGAAGGTGTTTTTGTAAAAGTTCCTGTATTCTCTTTCTCTAAATTAACGAAAGTTGACATCTCTTTAGGCCCGGAAATGAAGTCTACAGGAGAGGTTATGGGGAAAGATACAACGCTGGAAAAAGCACTTTACAAAGGTTTGGTTGCTGCAGGAATGAAACTTCCTACTCACGGTTCGATCTTGTTCACAGTTGCAGATAAGCACAAGCAGGAAGCGGCAGATTTGGCGGCAAGATTCCATGAAGTTGGTTTCAGAATCTGGGCAACGGAAGGAACGGCAAAATTCTTCGAAGAAAAAGGAATTCCTTGCAAAATCGGATATAAAATAGATGAAGATAATGTAAATCTTATCGATTTGATCCAGAAAGGCAAAGTTCAGTACGTTGTAAACACGACTACGAAAGGGAAACAAGCCGAAAGAGACGGTTTCCAGATCAGAAGAATGAGTGTGGAAAATGGTGTTCCTTGTTTAACATCAATGGATACAGTTGAAGCAATCTTGAAAGTTCTTGAAAGCATGAGTTTCAAAATGGAAACGATGTAGTTTTCGGATTAAGATATTTTTAACACGCATCTCTTTTGAGGTGCGTTTTTTTGTTTTTACGACATAGGAAAATGAAGCGTTAAGAAAATTAAAAATTAATCTGTTAAAAAATTCTCACTGTTCGAAGCGCGAGGCAAATGTTCAATCAAAAGACAAATGTTCGATTCGCGCAAGTTTTAAGAATTTTATGATTGAATTTTAATTTTTAGTGGAAGTTTCCAAGTCTTGAACTTTTGTTCTTTTGTTTCAAGACAAAAGAATTTTAGGGATACTTTTCAGGATTTTGCGAGCTATGAAAAACTCTTGCAACCACAATGATTTTAGCATCTTTATCAATTGTGTAAAATATCAGAAATGGATATTTTTTCATTAATTTTCCATGAAAATCCTCAAACCAAATTTTAAAATAAGGATTTTTAGAAATAGTATTTAAACTAGATTTAAAATCTCTGAAAAAATTATCGGCTATTTTTTTAGTGGCTTTAGTTTTATAGTAAAGATAGGGGTGTTCAATATCTGCTTTTGCTTCATCAGAAATGATAATCTTAAATGCTATATTTTGAATTCATTTCATTAAGAAAAATATCAATTTCTGTATGTTGCTCGTAGGATCTTTTTTTTATTTCACGAAGACTTTCTTTTTGCTCATCTGAAAGTTTAAAATCAGTATTTTCTTCTTCTAAAATTCCTTCGATATACCCTAAGATTCTCTCCAAAATATTTTCTGGAGCATCCTTAAGAATTTTGTTGATGTTTTTTAATGTAGCAGATTCCATCTTTTTTGTTTTAAACAAATTTATAAATTTCTTTTAATTTAAATAAAACTAAAGTCATTTTTATCCCAAACTCCTATCCAAATGCACATATCCACCATCTACATGAATCAATTGTCCTGTTGTATGCGAAGATTTTTCAGATAACAAAAACGCAACCATATTCGCAATTTCTTCTGAAGTGGTCATTCTGTTTTCTAAAGGAATTTTGGAAGTAATCGTTTTCAGTTTTTCTTCCGGATTTTCAAAAGTAGAAATCCAAGATTGGTAAAGCGGAGTCCATGCTTCTGCAACAATCACAGCATTCACACGAATATTGTAAGGTAAAAGTTCTACCGCCCATTCTCTTGTTAAAGCATTTCTTGCACCGTTTGCTGCGGCATACCCTGAAGTTCCGCCTTGTCCGGTTTCGGCAGTTTTACTTCCAATATTAACAATCGAACCTTTATTTTCCTTCAAATAGGGAAGTGCATGATAAACCAAAAGATAATAATGCACCACATTTTTGTGATAAGAAGCCATAAATCCTTCATACGAACCGTTTTCCAAACCAACACCGTCATTGACTCCAGCGTTATTGACGATTCCATCAATTTTCCCATATTTTTTTACCACTTCACCAATGGCTTTTTTACATTCTTCGGGTTGAGAAAGTTCAGCAGTTACAAAATCTGCTTTTCCACCATTATTAATGATTTCCTGAACTGCTTTTTTGTTATCTTCTTCGTTTCTTCCGATGATGATTGGGAAAGCTTTTTCTTCGGCTAAGATTTTAGCAATACCGTTTCCGATACCTTTTGCACCACCGCTTACTATGATTATTTTATTATCTAAATTTAAATTCATGTTTTTGTTTTTTTAAACGCAAAGAGCGCAAAGTTTTTTTGACTACTAACTGTTTTTAAGTTCGCAAAGGCATTTCACTTAAAAAAGCTCTCAAAGGTTTTTTTATTATACTGTATTTTCAAATTAAAAATCAAAGATTTTTAAAAACTTATGTGTTCTAAATATTCTCAAAGTATTTAACTTAAATCTAATGTGACTCATGTGGTTAATTATAAATTGTAAAATTTCACAGCATTTCCAAAGAAAAAAAGTTCCTGTTCTTCCTTAGAAAATTGAGTTAGATATTTTGAAATCAATTCCAACCACAATGTGTAATTTCCGCCCAATAACATTACAGGCCAATCACTTCCGAAAACCAATCTCCTAATTCCGAACTCAGAAAACACAAAATCTAAAGTTTCAAAAATTAATTTTTCCTCAATCAAATTCCAATTTCCTTGCGTTAAAAGTCCGGAGATTTTACAATACATATTCGGATTTTTCGCTAATTCTGATATATTCGATTTCCAGTCTTTTAGATCATTCGTTTTCAAATCTGGTTTTCCGCAATGATCTAAAATGAAAGGTTGATTAGGTAATTTTTCCGTAAGCTTTACAGCATCCAAAAGTTGATGTTGCCTTAACAAAATATCAAAAGTATAATTGAACTGATGAAGTTTTTTGATTCCATTCAATACATTTTCTTGCAATAAAAATCCCATTTCTTCACCTTCTGAAATATGCCTGAAACCTTTAATTAATTTTTCAAACTGATACTTTTGAAGCGATTCTTCCAATTTTTCGGAAGTCAAATCAATCCAACCGACAATTCCTTTGATAAAAGGATTTTCTTTCGCTAAATTCAACAAAAAAGAAGTCTCCTCATCACTTTGATCTGCCTGAACCGCAATGCAACCTTCCACCTGATTTTCATTTAAATAAAACGAAAAATCTTCTGGCAAAAAATCTCTCCGAATTGCAGTCATTTCACTTGTAATCCAAGTATCACGAATCGGATCAAACTTCCAAAAATGTAGGTGAGAATCAATAATCATTTAATTAATTTTTGTTGAATTAAAATGTGAAATATTGTGTGATAAAATTATATTTACCGCAAAAGAGGCAAAAGATTTTTCTGATGTTTTTAGATAATCAAAAGTTAGCAAAACAATTGATAACAAATTTTTACATTTTTGTAAACTTTTGAAATTCTATTTTCTCAATCCTTATCTTTTGAATCTTTTGCGGTTAAAAAATTATACATTCAAAAATTTACAGTGAAAATATTTTATCCATCAATTTCCACTTTTCTCCAGTCTTCGATTTGGGTAACTGTTGCTGAAATTTCCACATCAGTTCTTCCCATTCCTGAACTTTAGAATTGTTTTTATCCGCTTCATTTTTAGCTTCAAAAGAAAAACTTTCATCCGCCTCAATCATCATCATCAATCGATTTTGAACACGATAAATTTCCATATTCGTAATCCCCGAATCTAAAATACTTTTCCTGATTTCTGGCCAGATATTTTGATGATATTTTCCGTATTCCGCAATCAGTTTTTCGTCATCTATCAAATCGAGAGCGAGACAGAATTTTTTCATTCGTCATACGCTTTTACGTGCTGTGTACTGCTTCCCAAACCGTCAATTCCCAGTTCAACCACATCTCCCGCTTTTAAATACCACGGTTTAGGTTTTTGTCCCAAACCAACACCAGCAGGCGTTCCTGTTGTAATCACATCACCCGGAAGCAAGGTCATAAACTGACTGATATAGCTCACCACAAAAGGGATATTGAAAATCAAGTTTGAAGTATTTCCATCCTGCAAAATTTGTCCATTAACTTTTAACCAAAGACGTAAATTATGAACATCTTCAATTTCGTCCGGAGTCGCAATAAAAGGTCCAATCGGCGCAAACGTATCGCAGCTTTTTCCTTTTACCCATTGTCCGTTTCGCTCGATTTGAAAGGCTCTTTCACTATAATCATTGTGCAAAACATATCCTGCAACATGCTCAAGTGCATTTTCTTCGGAAACATAACTTGCTTTTTTTCCAATAACGACAGCCAATTCAACTTCCCAATCAGTTTTTGTACTGTTTTTAGGGATAATCAAATCATCATTCGGACCAACAATCGCCGAAGTCGCCTTAAAAAACAAGATAGGTTCCTGTGGAATCGGAGCATTGGTTTCTGCCGCGTGATCTTTATAGTTCAAGCCCACACAAATAATTTTAGAAGGCCTTGCCAAAGGGGCTCCCAATCTTTCTTCTGAAGAAATTTCGGGTAAATTGTGTGTATTTATTTCAGATTTTAATCTTTCTAAAGCATCACCGGAAAAGAAGTTTTCATCATAATCTTTTACCAAATGAGAAACATCGTATCTTTTTTCACCGATAATGACTCCTGGTTTTTCCTGTCCCTGTTTTCCGAATTTTATTAATTT
>DKLU01000494.1:0-4272 GCA_002455915.1 Chryseobacterium sp. UBA6632 | reverse complement strand
ACGCAAAGAGCGCTAAGTTTTTTTTATATTGTTATATATATATCATTCGCAAAGGCGTTTCACTCAGCAAATGATAACTGATTTTTACAATTACTTGTTGAAAACTTAAAGTAAGAAATATTGCTATCATTTGCTGAACGAAGTGCCCTTGCGAACGAAATTTTTTTATCAGTTTTATTTGTAATCTTTGCGAACATTGCGTTAAAGAAAGTAATTCGTAGGTTATTTTTTAATTATTCAAAGTTGTAAAACCACCATCAATAGGATAGTCTACTCCTGTAATGAATGATGCTTCATCACTGCATAAATACAATGCCAAAGAAGCAACTTCCTCTGGTTGAGCCATTCTTCCGATTGGCTGGGTTTTAGATAATTTCTCAAACATTTCGTCGATATTATCAGAATAATTTTTCTGTAAAAAACCATCCACAAAAGGCGTGTGAACTCTTGCCGGAGAAATAGAATTACAACGAATATTTTCATTGATATAATCTTTGGCAACACTCATAGTCATTGCTTTTACAGCACCTTTTGCCGTACTGTAAGCAAAACGATCAGGAATTCCGACCAATGCTGCAATCGAAGCCATATTGATAATCACACCGCCGTTAGATTTTCTAATTTGTGAAATTCCGGCAAACAGACAATTATAAACTCCTTTAATATTGACATTATAAATTCTGTCGAAATCTTCTTCCGATGTCGTATCTGCTTTTCCGATGTGTGCAATTCCGGCATTATTAATTAAAATATTAATCGCTCCGATTTGGTCGAAAGCGGATAATACATCCTTTTGTTTTGAAACATCACAAGCGTAAACTTTTGCAATTCCTCCTGCAGATTGTATTTTTTCCAACGTTTCCTGTCCGTTTTGTTCTGTGATTTCGAGAATATGAACTTCGGCGCCATTGGCTGCAAGTTGAACGGCAATGGCTTGTCCGATTCCGCTTCCTCCGCCTGTTACTACTGCTTTTTTATTTTTTAATGAAAACATTTTTTATCTTAATTATTAAATTTTTTATTTGTTTTTTTAACGCAAAGGGCGCTAAGATTTTTTTGACTACTAATTTTTTCTAAGTTCGCAAAGGCGTTTCACTTAAGAAAGATCACAAAGGTTTTACAAGCTATCAATTGTTTCAACCTTGGCTCTTTTTACTTTTTACCTTTTACTTAGAAATTATTTTAAAGACTCACCCCTCTTTTCCAAGGAATAAAATCATCCTGATTCAATGCAACAGCTTTAGGAATAATATTTCCACTGGCGACTTCAATGCAGAAATCTAAAATATCTTCTCCCATTTCCTGAATCGTTTTTTCACCACGAACAACCGCACCTGTATCAATATCAATAATATCCGACATTTTTGTTGCTAAAGCTGTATTGCTAGCAACCTTAATGACTGGACAAACCGGGTTTCCTGTCGGAGTTCCAAGACCTGTTGTGAACAAAATTAAAGTTGCTCCGGAAGCTGCTTTTCCTGTGGTTGCTTCCACGTCGTTTCCCGGAGTGCAAACTAAGCTTAAACCCGGTTTTGTGGCTGGTTCGGTATAATCTAAAACATCAACGACAGGTGAAGAGCCTCCTTTTTTAGCTGCTCCGGCAGATTTTATGGCATCAGTAATCAGTCCGTCTTTTATATTTCCCGGTGATGGATTCATATAAAAGCCTGAACCGACTGCATGAGCGAGTTCATCGTATTCCGTCATTAATTTGATGAATTTTTCGGCGGTTTCTTTGTCTACGGAACGGTCGATTAATTCCTGTTCAACACCACATAATTCTGGGAATTCTGCGAGTAAAACTTTTGCCCCCAAAACGGAAAGCATATCTGCAAGATGACCAACCGCAGGATTGGCTGAAATCCCACTGAAACCATCGCTTCCTCCACATTTTACACCCACACAAAGTTTGCTGATGGGTGCATCTTCACGTTCGATTTTATTAATTTCTAAAAGTCCTTTTAATGTTCCAAAAATTGCATTTTTAAGCATTGTTTCTTCACTTTCGGCTTTTTGTTGCTCAAAAACGAGTAAAGGTTTATCAAAATCAGGATTTCTGTTGTATAAATCTCTTTTAAAATTATCAATTTGAAGATGTTGACAACCCAAACTTAGCAAAGTCACTCCCGCAACATTAGGATGATCTGCGTAAGAAGCCAACAATTCGCTGAGCGTATCTGCATCTTGTCGTGTTCCTCCACAACCGCCTGTGTGATTGAGAAATTTGATTCCGTCAACGTTTTTAAAAACTCTTTCTTTTACGAGAATATTGGATGGCGAAAAATCAAGATCATCCAAATTTTCTCCTTTTGAAATAGCTTCTACCAATTGATGCGTGTAGTTTTTGTATTTTGCATCAACAGAATATCCCAATTCATTATAAAGCGATTCTTTAATGATATCAAGATTACGGTTCTCACAAAAAACCGTCGGAATAAAAAGCCAATAATTGGCTGTTCCAACATCACCATTTAAACGGTGGTATCCTTTAAAAGTTTTATGTAGAAATCTACTGACATCAGGTTTTGTCCAATGATAATCGACTTCACGGTAATAATAAGGTTCGGCTGCGTGTTTGGTATTGTCTGTCGTCATTCGGGTTCCTGCTCCCAAATCGTACTGAACTTTACCAACCAAAACGCCATACATAAAGATTTCGTCGCCCTGTCTCATGTCATTCATGAAGAATTTATGTTTGGCAGGAATGGCTTCTAAAGTCTTATATGTTACACCTTCGAAAATGATTTCGGTTTCTGCGGGAATATCCTGCAATGCGACCAAAACATTGTCTTTTTGATTTATTTTTAAAATTAAATTGCTCATTTTTAATTTAAATTGAATGTCTTTTGTGTTGTTTTTTGAACACAAAGTTCTCTAAGTTTTTTTGACTACTAATCGTTTTTTTAGTTTCACAAAGGCGTTTCACTTAACTAAGATCACAGAGGTTTTTATTTCTATTAATTATGATGATAAATTTTTATTTCTGAATCGTAATGAAAACAGAAATACGATGATAAAACAGATGACAGGAATGATGTATGATAAATGAATATTTCCTGAAATATCTGTGATTTTACTTGCTATTGGCGGAATGATCGCGCCTCCGACAATCGACATAATTAATAAACTCGATGCAGATTTAGTTTCCGAAGCTGCTCCTTCAATTCCTAAAGCAAAAATCGTTGGAAACATGATTGACATGAAAAACGTCAGTAAAACAAGTGCATATAAGGTTGAAATTCCCGATCCAACCACAATCCAAATACTTAGGACGATACTGATTACACTGTAAATCCCCAATAATTTTTGTGGCGAAATATATTTCATGAAAAATGTTCCTGCGAAACGTCCGATCATAAATAAAAGTCCGGCAACACCTGCATAATATTTGGCTTCCTGACCTTTCATTTGGATGGCATCTTCCGCAAAAACCAACAGAAAACTAAAGACATAAATTTGTGCTCCGATATAAAAAAACTGAGCTAAAACTCCCCATCCAACATTTTTTACACTTAAAACCTGTAAGACGTTTTTGGTTGATTTTTCTTTATTTTCTGATACTTCAGGAAGTTTTATGAATAAAAATAAAATCATAACTAATAAAAGAATTAGTCCTAAAATCAGGTAAGGCCCTTTTACCAAAGATGTTTCCGCCTGAATGTAGGCTAATTTTGCAGTTTCAGAAAGTGTGGAGAGTTCTTCCTGAGATTTTGGTTCTTCGCCCAAAATAAAAATTCCGCCAATGATAGGAGCGACAGAGGCTGCTAAACCATTGAAAGACTGAGCGAAATTTAATCTTTGTGCAGCTTTTTTAGGTTCGCCTAAAATGGTGATGTAAGGATTTGCCGCAGTTTCCAAAATTGCTAAACCACACGATAGCACAAATAAAGCTCCAAGAAAAAACGGATAACTGATCGTATTCGCGGCGGGAATGAATAAAAAACAACCCGCTGCAAAAAAGAATAATCCGGTTAAAATTCCTGTTTTGTAACCATATTTTTGAATGATGATTCCAGCTGGAATAGCGAGTAAAAAGTACGCTGCGAAAACGGCAGAATCTACTAATGAAGCCTGAAAGTGACTCAACTGAAAAGCACTACGTAAATGTTTAATTAAAATAGGATCCAGATTATGGATGAACCCCCAAAAAAAGAACAGACTTGTGATAAGTATGAGGGGCAGCCCATAATTTTTTTTTCGGGAGATAGAAGAAAGTGAACTTCCGGTTTGGGCATTATTCATCGATCTGGTTTGTTTTATACATTAATATCT
>DKLU01000128.1 GCA_002455915.1 Chryseobacterium sp. UBA6632 | reverse complement strand
TTTGTGCATTTGGATCAGAAAGGAAATGTTCTGACACCTTTGTACAATTACACCAAACCAATGGATCAGGATATTCTTGATTTATTCTACGAAAAACACGGAAACAAACTGAAAATTGCCCGCGAAACAGCATCTCCACAATCCGGAATGCTGAATTCGGGAATGCAGTTGTTTTGGCTAAAGCATAAGCATCCAGAAACCTTCAAAAAAATTAAATACAGTCTACATTTACCTCAATATCTGTCTTATCTGTTTACCGGAATTTGTGTGTCGGAATTTACTTCGATAGGCTGCCACACCAATTTGTGGAACTACGATAAAAATGATTATCATGACTGGGTTTACGAAGAAGGGATCGACGTTTTATTACCTCCAATTGTACCGACTTCTGCAAGTATCAACACTTCATACAGAAACAAAAAAATCAAAATCGGTGTAGGAATCCATGATTCTTCATCGGCATTATTACCTTATATTTTAAGTAAAAAAGAGCCGTTTTTATTGCTCTCAACAGGAACCTGGAGTATTTCTTTAAATCCATTTAATGATGAAAGTTTAACAGATGAAGACATTGAAAACAATTGCCTGAATTATATGCGAATCGACGGAAAACGTGTAAAAGCATCGCGTTTTTTCATGGGCAATGAATATAAAATTCAGGTTGAAAAACTGTGCAATCATTATGGAAAAGAATATGGTTTCCACAGAGAAGTACAATTTGATCAGGAATTATATTTACATTTGATGAAGCATCAGGCGGTATATTTCCGTTTTGAAGGAATTGCTTTAAAAAGAAAAATGATTAGTGAAACAGATTTAAATTCTTTTGCTACATTTGAAGAAGCTTATCATCAGTTAATGATTGAATTAATGGATTTACAGATTCATACGATAAAAAATGCGATCGGAAATTCAGAAATCAATACCATTTATATTGATGGAGGATTCACAGATAATGATGTATTTATGAAGCTGATGTCTCACCATTTTCAGGATTACAGCGTGATGTCTACACATTCGCCGCTGGGTTCTGCGTTGGGTGCATCGATGGTGATTTCAAACAAAGAAATCGATGAAACCTTCTTACAGCAACATTATCAGATGAATTTGCTTCAACCTTTAATTTTTAATGTATAAAATATTTTAGTTGTTGGTTAATGCTTGTCAGTTGACAACAAAATAGTAAAACCAGCAACTATCAACCAACAACGAACAACAAATTATGGCATTTCCCTTTGATACGCGTTACGCCTCCCTTGAACTTCTCATTGAAAGAGCAAAAAAAAGAATGCCCCGTTTTGCGTTCGAATATCTGGATGGTGGCTGTAACGAAAACATCAACAGAGATCGAAATACAAACGAACTGAGAGACGTTCTGCTTCGCCCGCGTTATTTGAATAACAATTATGCGGAAGCCAATATGGAAACCGAATTATTTGGCGTAAAATACTCTGCCCCTTTCGGAATTTCTCCCGTTGGATTACAAGGTTTGATGTGGCCAAATGCTCCGGAAATTCTGGCTAAAGCAGCTTTTAAACATAATATTCCTTTCATTTTAAGTACCGTTACCACAAGCAGTATCGAAAGAATTGCGGAATTAACGGAAGGAAAAGCTTGGTATCAATTATATCATCCGAGAGAAGAATGGTTACGAGACGATATTCTCGAACGTTGTGAAGCTTCTGGTTATGATGTATTATGTGTTTTGTCTGATGTTCCGACTTTCGGGTACAGAGCCAAAGAAATCAGAAATGGTTTGGCAATGCCTCCTCAATTGAATTATCGAAATATTTCCCAAGCGTTAGCAAAACCAGAATGGTGTCTTGAAATTCTGAAACACGGGGTTCCAAGTTTTAAGACAATGGAAAAATACATGGATAAAAACATGAATGTGAAACAACTGGGGCAGTTCATGAATTCTACGTTTTCCGGAAGATTAAATTCAGATAGAATCAAAGCCATTCGCGATAAATGGAAAGGAAAATTGGTCATTAAAGGTGTTGCTTCCGATGAAGACGCAGAAGAAGCAGTCCGTTTAGGATTCGATGGAATGATTATTTCCAATCACGGCGGAAGACAATTGGATGCCGGAGAATCTACTATTGCGGTGGTGAAAGAAATCAGCGAAAAATATAAAGGTCAGATTAAAATAATGATGGACAGTGGCGTAAGAACCGGTCCGGATGTTGCCCGTGCCTTAAGCTGTGGCGCCGAATTTACCTTTATGGGAAGAACGTTCATGTATGCTGTGGGAGCTTTAGGCGACAAAGGCGGAGATCATATCATTGAAATGCTGAAAATGCAGTTCAGACAAGTAATGGAGCAGGTTTGCTGTGAAAAACCGGAAGAGTTACAGAACTTTAGAGTGAAGTAGTTTTTTGGGTAAGGATGCTTGAAGAGGGAGGCTGGAAGTTATTGAATTATGCGTTCAACAACCTCCGGCTTCCTTCTTCAAGTTTCCAGCCAATTTATTTCTTTTTCTCAGACTTTACCGCCTGTCTAGCCAACAATTTCCAGTCTTTTTTCACTTTAGTCCAAACCAGAACAATATCCAGTGTTACATCGCCAGGTGCTTTTCCGGCATCAGCAGTCGTTGCATATAAATGATGACGTACAATCGCGGTATTTCCCACAATATCAACCTTCTGATTGGTAATGTCAATGGTCACAAAATCAGATTTTTTGCTGACTAATTTTTCAACAAATTCTGTAGCATCATCAATATGTCCACCAGAATGTCCATAAGTTAATTCAGGTAAAATTAAAGCTTCCAATTCAGGTTTTTCTCCGCTGATCATTGCTAGTCTTAATTTTTCTGAAGCCGCAGTCACAGCATCTTTATCATTAGTTTTTTGTGCGGAAATAGTTACTGCCATTAAAAAACTCATGGCTAAAATTATTTTTTTGATCATAATAAATTTATAATATTTTTCTTATTTAAATAGTTAGTGTAATCGATTGCATTTGATGTTTTTAAAGAGATAATTTATAAAGAATCCCTTTGAATAAATTTAAAAACATTATTTACAGATTCTTTTTTATTTTTCAGGATCATATATGCTGCAGATTCACCCATCGCTTTAAAATCTGTCGTAATAACCGTAATCCCAAGCAATTCTTTCAGTGGAGTTTCATTGTAGGAAATGATGCCGATATCTTCACCCAATTTCATATTATTCTGTCTGATTTGTTTTACCAAATTTACCAAATCACGTTCACGAATAGTGATGAAAATATCCTTTTGTAATTCCATGTCGGGATAAATTTCATCCAAAATCTCATAATCCAATTTAAAATCTTTACAAAACTTCTCAAAACCACGAACAATACGAAAAGGGTAGGGGTGAATCGACTTGTCAGGATATACCAAAATGATCTTCTCATATTTCCTGATTTTGTCTAAACCTTCCTCTAATGCTTCATAAATATCATGTTCAAAATCCTGAAAAATAGAGCCATATTCACCTGAAATATTAGGTTTTGTATTATCAAGCATCAATAATTTGTTCTTCGGAATTTGTTCAATCATATCAATAACTTCCTGTGTTGAACTCGTGTGTTTCGACTGCTCATCCCGAAAATGTGGCATAATCACATAATAATCAAATCCGCCTAAATTTTTCTTTAATGAATTAATGAAAAGCGTTTCATCACAATGGTAAATATACATCTCCACATTGCCTTTGGAACCGATTGCATTCACAAAATAATTATAAATCATCATCTTGTAAGTACTCGGTTTATTGATCAGGAAGAAAATATTAATGGTATCATTTTTATTAACACGCGAAATATAATATCCCTTTCCCTTTACAGACTCAATAATCTGCCTTTTCCTAAGTTCTTTATAGGCTTTTTCAACGGTATCTCTTGAAAGAAAACAAGATTCGCTGAGCTCGTTGATCGAAGGAATTTTTTCTCCAATCTGAATTTCTCCACCATCAATTCCGTTCAGGATAGAATCTACAATCTGCTTATATTTCGGAACTCGGGAATTTTCATTAATGTTTATTTCAAACGTTTCTGCCATGGCTTTTCGGTACAAAGGATTATTTTAGTTAAAAAAAACTAATGTAATAAAGAGGTTAACGGTTCAGAAAAGATACAAAAATTTACAATAAATGATATTCGTCATGTTTAATTTTGGAAATTAATTTAAATGGTTGATTTTTAAATAATTGTATTTATTACCTGATGTACGTTTAAATTCTCAAAATCCCCGGAAATTATACATAACTTTAAAATAATGACCAATTTTAACCTTTACGTTAACCTTAATCTTAACCTTGATCTTCGAGTATCATACTTTAAATAAAAAAGCCTGCTCTTTGTAAGAACAGACTTCAGCTATATGAATGTGAAATTTTTAAGGCATCTTTTTAAAACCTTCGGCTTTTATTTTCCATGTTCCGTCTTTCGGAAAGCCCGGATATTGTCCTGTCGAATTATCCCAACCTTCCAACATCATGGCAACAGTTGTTAAAACACCGCCGTTTCCAGGAAGATAAATTCTCAAACGTCCATCCTGGAAATTATGACCATTTTTAAGATATGTATTGGTCTGAATATCCATAAGTAAAGCATCCAGCGCTTTATTCGGCAGATTTAATCTTGCTGCTGTCATTGCTGTCATCGGGAAATCCCAACCCCACGTGTGACTCCAATTCCATCTTTCCCAAACGATGTCGAGCGTATTTTTCATTATCTTTTTATCCAATTTTGGAGATTCAGGAACCATTCCTAATGCTCCTAAAACAGCAGGGTGGTCGGTCATCCATTTTGGGAATGTGAAAGAATCTTTCGCTGATTCCGTCGATAAATAAACTCCATCCTGAACCGGAAGCGGAGCCAATTTCGTAATCACCTCATCCCATTTTTTATCTCTCGATTCACCCAATCTTTCTTTCCATTGTTGCGCAACTTTTAGCGCCCAATCCCAATATGCCACCTCATAAGTCGGGTTAAAAGTATCTTTCGCAGGGAAAACTTCCTGCGCAGGAATTACGCCTTTTCCTAAATTATAGCGGTTTTTTTCTTTGTCATACGTTGCAAAATCAGCCATAAATTCAGCTGTTGCGTAAACCAAATCTTTATATTTTTCTAAAACTTTTTTGTCTTTGTTATGACGGTATAAAAGTTCAGTCATATAAATCAAATGAGGTTGCTCCCAAATTAAGAATGCAGCCACAGAAGACGGACTTTCGTTTCCTTCATTATCCGACATTTTAATCCAGCGAACGCCTTTGTAGCCTTGTCTTTCCGCTAATTTTTTAGCTTTTTCAAACGACCTGAAATAATAATCTAATTGTTTTTCCAAAATCTCCGGTCTTCCCCACAAAGCGTAATGAACACCGTGCCACCAATGCATTTCTGTGTGTGGTTTTCCGTACCAGCTGTTGAATGTCAAACCTGTTTCCTGCGGCGGATTGCTTCCTCCGCACTGAACTTTCGTTAAATATTCAGATAACACAATTCTGCGCTCCAGTTCATTGGCTCTTTTATCGGTACTTCCTTCAAAATCAACGGCTGCACCACTTTCCCAGAAGTTTTTCCATCCTGAAGTACTTTCTTTTTCAGCATCAGCGAATAAGCTTTTTGAAGTTTTTTGATTCTTTTCTGAAAATTCAACCGTCAATTCTAAATTTTTACTTTTCGAAGATGGTTCGAAAACGAATTGATGCTTTCCGGATTCGCTTAATTTTCCTTCCGTAAAATACAATTGTGTGAAATAATCTGCAGTCTGTAATTTATGCTCAATCAATCCCTGAGTTGAATTTGAAGAAATGATTTTTGTAGAATGTTTATCAGCATTTCCGTAAAAAGCGGCTTCATCCAAAAACTGTCCGCTCGGATAAGGATATTTTGCGAAAACCTTTAATCTTTTTTGAGAAATTAAATCAGACTCAATTTTAACCCCGATTTTATCTGCATTTTGGAAAGAAGCAGTCCAGACTTTTACAGGAGTTCCTTCTAAAGTAAATTCACTCGTAATAATTCCTGTCCACAAATCAATTTTCTGATTGATGTCTTGAATATCTGAAACCTGTGCTTTTTGTCCGTTCTTTTTAATCAGTTCAATCCCGACATTTCCGAGTTGCAGGCGATGTTGATTGACTCTGAAATATTCAACTGCCTTTTTGTTGCGTTCCGGTTCTTTAATTTGAACACTATACAACGCTTTTCGACCGTCATTATTGAAATCGTAAGGCTTTAAAGTTTCCTCAAATTTGAAATTTTCAGTATTCGGAAAACTGTTCCAGCCCCATTCTGACTGAGTTCCCAAAGAAACTCCGTTTTTGTAATATTCAGGGAACGACTGCATTCCGGTAATGTCAACCGTGTAAGCAAATTTCCCGTTACCAACCGTTAAAGTTGATAGGGTATCTGCTTTTACATTAACAATATTATGTCGCTGAACGACTTTTTTACGGTCGATTTTCTGAGCATTCAAGGATGAAAATCCGATGCAGAAAAGACTCAGATATATTGCAATTTTCTTCATTTTTAAATTTATTTTTTGTTTTTAACCACAAAAGAGGCAAAAGATTTCTCTTATTATTTAGCTATTCAAAAGCTGGCAAAACGAGAATATAAACCATACATTTTGTAAACTTTTGAATTTCTTATTTTCAAACATTTCTTTTGAACCTTTTGCGGTTAAATCATTTATTTATTTTTCATCAGCCTCGAATACATGAATAATTGAATAAAAATTCGTGAATTCGTGGCATTAATTATTTCAAAACAGTCGCACTCATCATCCCAATCACCACATCATTGCTCACGGCTGTTAATTTTATCGATTTTAATTCTTTATTTTGGTCAATCGGCAAATCAAGAATCGTTGCAGCTCCACCATCAATCTGACGGTCTGTAAATCCTTTAATGCTGGAATATTTACTTAAACTTCCGCCTTTATATAATTCGCCTGTTTTCAATTGAACCCGATACGGAATTTTATCATCCGGAATTTCAAAAGCAAAATTATCATCAAACAAATCCTGCTCAATCGGCCACCAATTCACTGGATTTTTCAATTCCAATTCAGAAGTTGAACCATCAACATATTGAACCGTAATTGTTCCATTTACAATCTGAGATTGCATCGGATTGGTAGAACCAGCCATTAAAAAATAAATTTTCTTTCCTTTTCCATTCAAAGGGATTTCAATAGAATCAGGATAATTATCCCACTGACTTGCAAAGGCAATATTTTTATCTGATTTGTCAATTAAAAAAGGAATTCCAAGGAAATCGACTTTATCATTTTTTCTTTTATTCATTAATCCTGAATCATCGATTTGAGCTGTGATTAACGGATAACACCAATTCCCGATTCCCTGCCACGGAAGTTGTAATGTTGGAACATTTAATCTTGGCGAAAGATATTTTTGATTGAATATTTCTGTTACTTTTTCATTGTATTTTGAACTTAATGAAACATTATTAAATTCACCCTGATTTTCAATTTCCCAATCTGTGATTTCTATATTTTGTTTGATTCCGTTGTATTCAAGTTCGACAGAATTTGTTCCTTTGCTCAAATAATTTGAAGGAATTTCAATTGATGTATTTTGATTTTCTTGAACTGAAAAAACTTTATTTAAACCATTAACAGTCAATTTTCCATTAATTACATTCGAAGATTTGGATTGAATCTGCAATTTTTTATTCACCCATTTTGTTTCCAAAGGAAAACGAATATCCACATTCACAGGTTGCCACCAAGTTATTCCGTTTTGCTCAACTTGAACGAAAAAAGTTCCTTTTCTTTCTTCTTGAATTAAATTGAAATCATTTTTAACCACCCCGTCTTCTCCCTTTGGTCGAATCCACCCCTCCAGAGGAGGGGAATTCTTAATGAGTCCTTGCGGATCGTAAACCTTTTTTATTTTCTTTTTTGAATCAAAATTTAACTGAAAATTTTCAGAAATATAATTAGTGAAATCAGTTTGTTCGTTTTTCAATTCTTCTCCGGAAAAATTGATTTCAATTTTAAAATCTTTTCCTTTCGGCGTTTCAAACTGGATGATTGGCTGTAAAATAGAATTAGGTTTAATCTTCCAATCCACTTTTTTACCATTCACTTGTACCGATTTGATATTGGAATAATTTACCGGAATCTGCATTTCCAAAGAAACAGGATTCTGATATTTTGATTTAAATAAATATTCAGTTTTCTTAGAAGTTCTTTTAAACTCATAATCCCAATCCGGAAGTCTCAACTCGGAAGAATTCCAGTCTTTCGGAAATCCTGGTTTGATGACGATTTTATTTTCCAATAAATTAGGATAAACTCCAAAAAGTCCTTCTGTCAAAGTTCTTGAAGCCACACCAATCGGGTCAGCAAAATCTCGGTATAACTCTCCACGAAACGCATCGTAATGAGAAAGCTGTTCAAAATTCCCTGGACTGATGCCATAATACATCGATTCTACCAAATTTCCTTTCCAAAGTTGGTAGGCATCTTCATTTCTTCCGGCTTGCCAATACGCCAAAGCGGTCTGTAAATTTTCCGCCAAAGCGACATTGTTAATCGACCAGTCGTAAGGTTGCCAATTGGTTGTTGCTAATGTAAAATAGTCTTTATTGTCCACACCCTTTACCGTAATCGGGATTTTCGGAGTGTGATTGTTGATGTATTGTAAATTCTGATAATCCTCAAATTCATTTAAAATAAACGCATCGGAAACGTGATAAATCGACCAGATTCCCGGTTTGTCGTGAACGATTTGATTACCCAAAGCATCTTTAAATTCAGAAAAATAGCCTTTGTTTTTAATCCAAAGTTCGTTTTTCATTGCCTTTAAAATCGCATCAGCTTCTTGTTCGTAAGGTTGCGGATTTTCGCCAATAATTTTTGCCAGTTTTGCCATTTCACGGTTGGCTCTGTAATTATAAGCAGAAGTATGCGTCACTTTTCCACCTGAATATTGAAGTGCATCACTCGCCCAAATCGCTGCATAAGCATCGTACAAATCGCCACGTTTAAAATTTCGTTTTTCCCAATCCATATGACGAACCATTGTGGGCCACATTTTCTTCAGAAATTCTTTGTCTCCCGTGTAATTGAAATGCGAAAAAAGCTGGTCAAAAAACACCAGATTCATATCGTAATGATGTGGTTTGGTATTGTCATTCGGATTTCTCGAAATATATCCGCTTGAAAAAACAGAAGTTCCCATTTTCTCTTCGTGACGTGCAAGATGCCGCATTGTATCCATTTCAACCGGTGCAAAATCAGGTTTTAAAACCTGCGAATTGGCGTAACTTTCAAAATGTTCTTTTGCTCTGTCGTGCCAGCTCAATGCATCTGCTGTGTAAGCGCCACGCCACGCATTCAGTCGCATTCTCCAAGCAACTGCTCCGTGAAGGAAAGTCGGGCTTTCCCAAATTCCGTCGGCTGCAACGGCTAAATTGGCTCCGAAATTATTCAAATCTGCATCCGGAGTTTTGAGCTGAATTCGATTGGTTAATATTAAACGAGCTTTTTCAGCTTCATTAAATATGTTTTTTAAATCTTCGTCTGAAAAGTTTTTAGCTGATTTCCCTTTTGCAATTTGGATATAAATCGGATGCTTTTGAGAAGAATAGGAAGCGTAAACAATCGGAGATTTATCTGTTTTATTTTGAGTAAACTCAGCCAATTTTTCTAAAGTCTGAGCATCAGTTTGCTGTAACAAATTAACGTTTGAAAAACTTCCACTAACGATTTGACTTTCTTTTTTCTTATTTAAATAATTGAGTTGGAATTGATTTTTATTAATCTGAAACTGATTATTCAGACAATATTCAGGAAACAGATAAAATCCGGATTCCGGATCTGCGCCAATGTCGCCGTTTCTGCTGAAAGTCGTTCCGCTTGCACCACCATAAACTGCATAGATTTTTGTTGAAGAATCTATATTGACCGTTTCCATTTTTAAAACCAAACCTTCTTCTTTCGCTTGAGCCAAAACGATTAATTTCAAAGTTCCGTTTCCAAGAATCGGGTCTTTGATTTTATACAGCATCGTTCCCGGTCGGTAACGCGTTTCAATTTTATCAGCCTGAATTAATTTTTTAATGGAATTTCCTTTCTGAATGACGAACTGAAGATTTCCGCCCATCCCTGGAAAATACAATGCAAATTCCGGCAAATCACCCGCTTCAACTCGTGATGCACGATTGTCTCCATACAAAGCCCGATTGAAACGGTATTTTCCATTGACTAATAAAAAGTCGCCTTTGTCTTCTTTATAATGAAGTTCACGCTCTTTATTTTGCCAATGTTTTGATTGGGCAAAAGAATGTGAAAATGTCGATAAAATGATGAATCCGGCTAAAATGGTTTTCCTACGCATTTTAATTTTTAAAATATTTTGTATTCATTTCTGTCACATCGAACTTTTGAACACTAAGCTCACAAAGAGTTTTGATAATCATCTAATAATTTTAGTCTCACAAAGCCGCTTCGCTTAAAAAAGCAAAAGGTTTTTCAAAATATCTTATTACAAGCGAAGCGGCTTTGTGTATTTCTAAGCAATATAAATTAGAAAAAACATTGTGTACTTTGTGTTCAATTATGCAAAACCTGAATTATGGTTTTAACTCAGTTAATGGTTGTCCGTTAACAGTTACATTTTTCAAAGTCACATTTTTCATATAATCCACTTTGTAAGGAATCTGAACGCCGACCATTTTAGCATTAATCATTGTAAAATCCGTTACTGGCGAAGATTCGTAAGCATCTGAAAATACAGCATATTTTCCGCCTTTATCAACAGTTAAATTTTCAACCCAAATATTTCTCATCGTCGGAATATGATTTCCAGGTTTTTCGTAATGCATATTGAAACGAACGGCAGCTTCTTTATAAGCACCCACTTTTGTATTGTAGAAAAATACATTTTCGATGATTCCGCCACGGCTTGAACTGGTTTTAATTCTCAACGCACGATCAAGATTTTTACTGTCCATTATATTTCCGATAGCATAAATATTTTTAGCACCGCCTGCAATTTCGCTTCCGATAACGACTCCGCCGTGACCGTCTTTCATTTCGCAGTTTTCGATGATGTGGTTTTCAGCAGGTCTTCCGATGTCTCTTCCATCCTCATCTCTTCCGGATTTGATAGCAATACAGTCGTCTCCAGTGTCGAAATATGAATCTTTAATCCAAACATTTTTACAAGCTTCAGGGTCGAAACCGTCATTGTTTGGTCCGTGACTGATAACTTTTACTCTTTCAATTAAAACATTTTCACACAAAACAGGGTTCAAATTCCACATTGGAGAATTTTTAACCAAAACATCCGCCATGTAAAAGTTTTTAGACTTATAAGGCTGAACGAAATTCGGTCTCAAATACCATCCATCCCCGAAAATTCTTTCTCTCGCTGGTTTTCTCTGTGCCATATATTCGTGAAGTTTTGCTCTTGCTGGATTTTGTCTTCCCGGGCGAGTTTCGTTGTAACCATATTTTGTTGCACCACACCAGAACCACCAATGGTCGTTGTCAGAATTCCCGTCTAAAGTTCCTTTTCCGGTTACGGCGATATTTTCTTCTTCGTAAGCATAGATTAAAGATGAATAATTCATACATTCCATTCCTTCCCAACGTGTGAAAACGATAGGGTAGTCTTTGCTGTCCTGACTAAATAAAATGGTTGACCCGTCTGTTAAATGAAGATTGACATTAGATTTAAGATAAATAGCTCCTGTCAAGAAAACGCCGTTTGGAACGACAACTCTTCCTCCGCCTTCTGAATTACATTTTTCAATTGCTTTTTTGAAAGCTTCTGTATTTTTAGTTTTTCCATCTCCAATTGCTCCGAAATCTGTGATTAAGTAATCAACTTTTCTGAATTCCGGTTTTTTGATTTGCTTTTTTAAAGCCTGAATTTCTTTTAAAGGTTGTTTTGCGGAAGTCCACGGTTTGTATTGTGCCGATAACGATATCGATAAAGCGAGAGTAAGAGTTAGGGCAAGTTTTATCATAATGTCAGTGAATATTTAGGTTTAAAGAAAGATAGTTTAGGATCATTCTTTTATTAATCGCAATCTAAATTAATTGTTATAAAGAATTATCCTGCACTGTCGGTATATTTTTAGTTTTGTAATCGATTGCGCAATTTAGGCATAATTAAGGTTTAGAAAAATGGTAATTTTTTCTTATTCTAAATATTAATAGGTCTTATAAAATTCAGCCAACGGATTTTGCTGATTCATTATAAAGAAAAAGCATCATTAGAAATCTAATGATGCTGTTAGGTTTTCGTGTTTTTACCTTAGCGATTTGCGGTATAAATTGTTTTTCGTTTGTGTATTAATCAATCTTTTACCACTGCTTCATTATGTATTCTGAAGCATTGAAACTGAGGGATCGAAATTTGAAATTCTGATTGTTATTGCTTTGAATCTGAATTATTTTTTTTCGTTTCTTCAACCTTACTAGTGTTTAAATATATATAGAATGGTTTAGTTTGGTGCAAATATATAAAAATTAAGACACTAAATAGTGTCTAAAATAATAAAATTTTTCTTAAACTTGTATATTGAATGTTTAATGATGGAAAGAAAACCAGCAGCAGGCAGTATCCGCAACAAAGAACGAAGTAAAAAAAAGTTTTTGGATGCAGTAGGAAAAATCCTGAAAACGAAAGGCTACGCCGCATTAAAGATAAATCACATCGCAGCTACGGCTGGGGTTGACAAAAAAATGATCTATACCTATTTTGGAGGTATGGATGGATTGTTAGACGAATATATTCGCTCACAGGATTACTGGAGCAATCTGACGTCTGATAAGGTGATGCCTGAGGTAGATGATGGCGGAAGAAAAATCATCGAAGGAATGTTACAAATGCAATATGAGTATGTACATAGCAACAAAGATGCACAGAAACTTTTGCTTTGGCGTTTGGCAGAATCCCGAAAAGCTTTACGAAAAATGACAGATACTCAGGAAGCCAACGGAGAGTATATTTTTAAAAATATTGCAGATCCGCATTTTGGAAAACATTCGGAGGAATTTCGGTCGGTGATGGCCATTATGGTTGCCGGGCTTTATTATTTGAACATGTATTCTTCGGTGAACGGGGAAACTTTTTGCGGAATTAATCTTACTACTTCCGAAGGTCGCGATCACATAAAAAAAGCAATTTCTTTTATGACGCAAATGTCTTATGAAAATTTATAGATTAAAATGATTATTCATTTTTTATTATAGAAATTACCTAAATTTGCATCGTGAACATTTTGAGACTTTTGCTTACAATTTACTTTTTGGTGTTGTCATTGATGCCATGCGGTGATGTACATGCGCAGTCTCCAACGGTGGATGAGGTTTTAAAAGTAACATTTCAGACAGATAATCATTCTAAAGATAAGACCGATGTTTGTTCGCCATTATGTTCATGCAACTGCTGCCAGATTACGGTAGCTTCTTTTAAAGTTGAACCCATTATTTCCTTTCCGGAGCAGGTTCACAGCTATTATTCAAAAAAAATTCTTTTCCAGAAAAACGATTTTGCGTATTTGGTGTACGACCAGATTTGGCAACCCCCTAAAATTTAATTTTTATTGATTGTAATGGAAGACTTGTGTCTTTCATCAATTTGTTGTGGAAACTTTGCAATACCGTTGCAACGTATTCATGTTCATTTTTGTCGCTCTTTATTCCTTTTTTTTGATGGAATAAACTCGATTTTCAATAAAAATTAAATCTAATGCTGGATAAAATCATAAAATTTAGCATCAAGAATAAAATTGTCATTGGTATAATGACCTTGATGTTGATTATTTGGGGGACTTGGAGTGTCTCCAAATTACCGATCGATGCCGTACCTGACATCACCAACAATCAGGTACAAATAATCACGGTTTGCCCAACGTTGGCAGGTCAGGAAGTAGAGCAATTGGTTACTTTTCCTATCGAACAGAGTATTGCCAATATTCCTGATATCGAAGAAACCCGAAGTATTTCAAGATTTGGACTTTCTGTAATTACAGTAGTTTTCAAAGAAAATGTAGATATTTATTTCGCTCGTCAGTTGATTAGCGAACAATTAAAACAGGCTTCCGAAGAAATTCCAAAAGGAGTAGGAACCCCTGAAATGGCTCCCGTAAGTACAGGCTTGGGCGAAGTATATCAATATATTCTTCATCCGAAAAAAGGAAGTGAAAAAAAGTATAGCAGTAAAGAACTGAGAACCATGCAGGACTGGATTGTGCGCAGACAGCTCAACGGAACGCCAGGAGTTGCAGAGATTAACAGTTTTGGTGGGGAATTAAAACAATATGAGGTCGCCATCGATCCGAATCGCTTGAAGGCAATGGGGATCAGCATCAGCGATATATTTACGGCCCTTGAAAAAAATAATCAGAACACAGGTGGAGCTTATATTGATAAAAAACCAAACGCCTATTTCATCCGTGGAATAGGGATGGTGACTTCCATTGAAGACATTAAAAATATTGCGGTAAAAAATGAAACAGGAAGTGTTCCTATTTTCATAAAAGATGTTGCAAATGTTGGTTTTGGTCATGCCGTTCGTTATGGAGCTTTAACGTATAATGGTGAAGTAGATGCCGTTGGCGGTGTTGTGATGATGCTGAAAGGAGCCAATAGCAATGAAGTGGTTCAACGTATTAAAGATAAAATTCCGACGATCCAAAAATCGCTTCCGAAGGATGTGGTGATCGAACCTTTTTTAGACCGCACAGATTTGGTTGGAAGATCCATCAACACGGTTGAAAAGAACTTAATTGAAGGGGCTTTGATCGTTATTTTCGTGCTGGTTCTTTTCCTCGGAAATTTCAGGGCAGGATTAATCGTGGCATCAGCCATTCCGCTTTCTCTATTGTTTGCGTTGGGAATGATGAATGTTTTCGGAGTAAGTGCCAATTTAATGAGCTTAGGAGCAATCGATTTTGGTTTGATTGTAGATGGTGCCGTGATTATTGTTGAAGCTACCTTACATCATTTAGGCTTAAGAAAAACTAATAAAATCCTCACGCAATCTGAAATGGATGAAGAAGTTTTTCTTTCGGCATCGAAGATCAGAAGTAGCGCAGCTTTTGGAGAAATTATCATCTTAATCGTTTATATTCCGATCTTAACTTTAGTTGGTGTTGAAGGGAAAATGTTCACGCCTATGGCAAAAACAGTCGGATTTGCCATTTTAGGAGCATTGATTTTATCATTAACCTACATTCCGATGATGAGCGCTTTATTCTTATCTAAAAAACCATTACAAAAAGAAACTTTTTCTGATAAAATGATGAATAAGCTTCAGCAAATCTATCAGCCTTTATTGGAAAAAGCATTAAAAATAAAATATGTTCTTGTAGGTGGCACGGTTGCATTGTTTGTGGTCACTGTGTTGATTTTCAGTAAAATGGGAGGCGAGTTTATTCCTCAGCTGCAGGAAGGCGATTACGCTTTTCACTGTATTTTGCCACAAGGAAGCTCTTTAAGCCAAAGCATTGAAACTTCGATGCAGGCTTCAAGAATTATCAAACAGTTTGATGAGGTTAAAATGGTTGTTGGCAAAACCGGAGCTGCCGAAGTTCCGACCGATCCGATGCCGCCAGAAGCCACTGACCTGATTGTTGTTTTAAAACCTCAGAAAGAATGGAAAACAAAAAAATCCTACGAAGATTTAACTGATGAAATTTCCGAAAAGCTGGAAATAATTCCCGGAGTTTTCTTTGAGAAAAACCAACCGATTCAGATGCGTTTTAATGAATTGATGACAGGAATCAGACAGGATGTTGCTGTGAAAATCTTTGGTGAAAACTTAGATTCCCTTTCTGTATACGCAGACAAGACGGCAAAGATTATTCAGTCGGTTCAGGGAGCAACTTCACCACAAATTGAAAGGATAAGCGGGCTTCCGCAGATTAATGTGGAATACGACCGAACCAGAATGGCGAATTACGGATTGAATATTGAAGATGTGAATAATGCCGTAAGCACCGCTTTTGCAGGACAGTCTGCCGGTCAGGTCTTTGAAAATGAAAGACGGTTTGATCTGGTGGTTCGTTTAGACAGTTTGCATCGAACCAATATTGATGATGTCAATAATCTGATGATTTCAACCAATTCTGGGGCTCAGGTTCAGCTTTCTCAAGTGGCGAATATAAGTTATAAACTGGGACCTGCTCAAATTAGCCGTGAAGCGGGAAAAAGAAGGATTGTGATTGGTTTTAATGTAAAAGACCGTGATGTGCAAAGTGTTGTTGAAGAAATTCAGCAAAAGCTGGATCAACAAGTGAAATTACCTTCCGGATATTATTTTACCTATGGCGGGCAGTTTGAAAATTTAAAAGCCGCCAGCGAAAGATTAATGATTGCCGTTCCGGTTTCATTGTTGCTGATTTTCATGTTGTTGTATTTTACTTTTCATTCGTTTAAACAAGCTGCATTGATTTTCACCGCTATTCCGATGAGTGCGATTGGGGGAGTTTTTGCCTTATTGTTAAGAGATATGCCGTTCAGTATAAGTGCCGGAATCGGGTTTATTGCCTTATTTGGAGTCGCCGTTTTAAATGGAATTGTTTTAATCGGAACTTTCAATCAGCTCGAAAAAGAAGGCGAAACAAATATTTTAAAGCGAGTTTTAGAAGGAACTAAAACAAGATTAAGACCTGTTCTTATGACGGCAACCGTCGCTTCATTAGGATTTTTACCAATGGCGATTTCCACGGGTGCGGGCGCGGAAGTTCAAAAACCTTTGGCAACTGTGGTTATCGGAGGTTTGGTGACAGCTACTTTTCTGACTTTGTTTGTGTTGCCGATGCTGTATATTATTTTTAATTCTACTATTAATTTAAAAAAAATTACATCTAAAGCAGGAACAACGGCTATAGTTTTAGGATTTTTATTTTTGGGATCAACGTTAAAAGCACAACAGCAAAAACCTGTAAGCATCGAAGAGGCAATTCAAATGGCTTTAACCAATAGTGATGTAATGAAGTCTAAAGATTTTGATTTAAAATCATCTGAAGCTTTGATGCCTACAGCAAAAGAACTCCCGAAAATGAATGTTGATGCTCAGTTGGGGCAATACAATTCCAGAAAATTTGATCAGTCCTTTTCGATTTCTCAAACCATACCGTTTCCGACTTTATTTAAAGCAAAAAAGGAGTTGATTAATGAGGAAATTAAACGAAAGCAAATTAATAAAGAAATTTCGGCAAATGAACTGGCAAAGCAGGTCAGAACGTATTATTATCAGATTGAATATCTGCAATATAATCAATCAAAACTGAAGAATCTGGATAGTTTGTATAATGATTTCATCAGAATTGCAACGGTGAGATTTAAAGCGGGAGATATTAAAAAGATTGAAATTAATACTGCTGAAACCCAGAAAGGTGAAATTAATCTATTGCTGAAGCAGAATGAAGTGTATTTGATGAATGCTTATAAAAATTTTAAAACAGTTTTAAATACATCTGAAGATCTGGCTGTTCCGTTTGACTTAAATTACCAACCTTTAAAAGAAAGTGATATATTAGACAGTTCAGCGATTGCAAAACACCCTTCTGTACAAGCTTTTTATCAGGAAATGGAGATTGCGGAAAAGAATAAAAATGTTGAAAAATCGCAAGGACTTCCGGAATTTACGATCGGGTATACCAATCAATCTTTGATCGGTTTTCAGACTGTGAATGGGATGGAGCAGTATTTTAACGGAGGAAACAGGTTTCATTCGGCGACCGTCGGCGTTTCCATTCCTCTCACTTTCGGAGCAACAAAAGCAAGAATACAGTCGTTTGATTATCAGAAACAAATGGCGGAATCGAATGCTAAGTTTCAGCAAAAACAACTGGAAGCTCAGCTTGAAAATGCTTTCAGCCAATATCAGCAGAATGTAAAACAATATGAATACTATATGAATCAGGCGATTCCTAATGCTGAAAAGATTACCAAAGCCGGACAATTAGGCTATAAAACAGGAGAAATCTCTTATGTAGAATATCTTTTTGCACTGCAAACGGCTACCAATATTCAGTTGAAATATCTGCAGTCTATTCAGCAGGTGAATGAATCTGTCGTTACTATTAATTCAATTATCAATCAATAAAAATGAAAATCAAATATAGCATCCTTTCTTTAATTCTGGTTAGTATTTTAGCAGTTAGCTGCGGAAAGAAAGGCTCCACAGAAGAAATTCAGGGAGAAGTAAAAACTGAACAGGCGGAAGGAAAACATGAAGAAGCGCCGGAAACCATCGCGGAATTAACTGAAGAACAAATGAAGTCAGTCGGTGTAACATTGGGAACCATCGAAATGAAAGAATTAACCTCAACCATCAAGGCTAATGGGTTATTGCGGGTTCCTAATAACAATAAGGCAGCGGTTACCTCTTTGTATGGAGGAATAATTAAAACCATTAATTTTCAGATTGGCGATTTTGTAAGGAAAGGTCAGGTTTTGGCGACCGTCAGCAATCCGGAATATATTCAGCTTCAGGAACAATATCTTACGGTAAACAGTAGGATTTCCTTTGCTGAGCAGGAATTTCGAAGACAAAAAGAGCTTTTTGACAATGATGCCGGAGCTAAAAAGAATCTTCAAAGTGCAGATGCGGAACTGAAAAGTCTGAGAACGCAGAGAGCTTCTTTACAAAGACAGCTTCAGATGATGGGAATTAGTCCGGGAAGTTTAAACAACGGAAATCTAAAATCGGGTCTGGTTATTACAGCTCCAATCAGTGGAACGATCAGCAATATTAATGCACAGATCG
>DKLU01000127.1 GCA_002455915.1 Chryseobacterium sp. UBA6632 | reverse complement strand
AAGGAGCCTCTGCTTTAAAATACGGAAGCGATGCTGTAGGAGGAGTTGTCGTTCTGGAACCTGCTGTTTTACCTAAAAAAGATACCGTGATGGGAAGCATAAAACTTTCCGGTATTTCTAACGGAAGAGGAGGCGAAATTGCTGCCAATGCCGCCAAAACCTGGAAAAACCAATGGTATGTAAAGACCGGAGGAAGTTATAAAAAGTTAGGGGATCTTTATATTCCTCATCATACACTGCAAAATACAGGCGCGGAGGTGAATTCTTTTAACTTCTCTTTTGGAAATCATGGTTTTATGCAAGGATTTGATGTTTCGTACAGTGGCATTAATCAGGAATTTGGGATCTTTAAAGGGGCGCATTTGGGAAGTCCTTTAGATTTCAGAAATGCCATTAAATTCGGACAGCCTTATTATCTGGATGATTTCAGTTATGATATTGTAAACCCTAAACAAGAGGTGGAGCATCATATCGCAAAACTGTCTGCCTACAAGCGTTTTGAGAATTTTGGAAAAGTAAGTTTTCAATACAGCTTTCAGTTGAATCGTCGTAAAGAATACGATATCAGAAGGGGTGAACTTAATGAACTTCCGTCTATGGATTTAAGGTTGATCACCCATTCAGCGAGTGTAACTCACCTTTTGGAAAGAGGAAACTGGAGTCTTGAAAGCGGTCTTTCAGCAGGTTTTCAGGATAATTATCCGAATCCGGCAACAAAAGCAAGACGTCTAATCCCTGATTATTATAAGTATGATGCAGGTGCTTTTTCTGTATTCAAATATAAATTCAGTTCAAAATTGAATGCAGAAGCTGGGGCAAGATATGATTTCAGCAGATATGATTCTTATAAATATTATGATGCGAAAGACTGGAACGAGAAATTTGCAAGCCGCTATCCTCAGTTTTTTGTGAAAGAGGTAGACAGCAGAATTTTAACCCGTCCTATTTTAGATTATCATAATTTTTCCGCCAATGTAGGACTGAATTATAAGCCGAATAATAATTTTGAAATGAAATTAAACCTTTCCAGAGCAGACAGAACGCCGAATCCGGCAGAACTTTTTTCTGATGGCCTTCACCATTCTGCTGCGATTATTGAGGAAGGAGATTTATCGATTCAGAAAGAAACGGTGTATAACGCGAGCCTTTCATTAGCAGGGAAATTCAATGTTTTGAAAGGATTACATATTGAGGTGAATCCTTATTATATGATATCGGATAGTTTTATCAATCAGGTTCCGACGGGGATTGAGTCTTCTAACAGAGGGGTTTTCCCGGTGTGGAGCTATCAGCAGATCAAAGCCAGAATTTTTGGAATTGATGCCGATGCCGAACTTAATATTCTGGATAATTTAAAATGGAATACAAGTTTCAGTGCTCTGAAAGGAGACGATCTAACTCATGACGAACCTTTGATCTTAATGATGCCAGCCAATCTTCGAAATGCGGTGGAATTTAAATTAAATACGCCTAAAAATTTCTATGTAAGACTGGAAAATGAAAATGTGTTCAGACAAAACCGTTTTCCGATCAGAAATCAGAATGTAGATTTTATTGAAGACGGAACAGCGAAAACAGAAGAGCTTGATCTGAGCACTCCTCCTGCTGCCTACAGTATTTTCCACGCGTCTGTGGGTGCAGACCTATTCAAGAATCTGAATCTTAATTTCAGAATCAACAACATTTTTAATACAGAGTATCGCGAATATCTTAACAGACTGAGATATTTTATGCCGGAATCCGGTAGAAACTTTATCGTTACTCTGAAATACAACTTCTAAATTATTAAAACTTTAAGATTAAATTTAAAATGAAAAAATTATTCAATATAACACTATTACTTTTAGCTGCAGTTTTTATCTTATCATGTAGAAATGGGGATGATGATATTCCTGAAGATATCCACGAGCACGATGAGATCGGAAAAGTAGTTTTAACATTAACGAATAAAGCAGACGCTACCGATATACAGACTTTAAATGTAATCGGAGGTGTGGCAGATGGTCATCTTCATTTACACCAAGGAGATACTTATGTTGCCGTATTGGATTTCCAGATTAAACATGATGATCATTACCATTCTTCAGACGAAATTGAAGAGGAAAAAGATCACCATTTCATTACATTTAATCCGGCTGATGCTGATATTAAAGTTATCAGAGCTACCGATGATATCGTAAGAACAGACGGGCAGAGATTAGGAATGAAAACAGAATGGACGATTACTTCTGTAGCTTCTACAGGAAAAATGAATATTAAATTGATTCACGCGCCTACTTCTGTTAACCAAAATTATCCTTCTGCTTCTAACCAATTAGGTCAAACCGTTGGTGGAGAAAGTGATGTAGATATTACAGTAGATGCACATTAATAAAAAATAAACTTCATGTCTAGAGAAACAGGTTGTCCTTATTTGGGGCAGCCTGTTTTATTGTTGGCTAAAAATAAAAACCTCCAGAATAGGAGGTTTTGCGGGAACAAAGTTTATGTTTTTAGAATATATCAATCGATTATTTTATGGTTTCCAATAAGACCATTTGCTGCCATTATAAATTGCTAAACGCTTGGCTCCGGCTTTATTAACGTAAACCATCATCCCGGCTGCCGGGCTTGGGATATTCTGAACATCCTGAACGATTGGCAATACCATTGATTTTGTAGTAGATTCCAACACCAGAAGACCATTTGCTGTGCTTGATGCTGCTCCGATGATTACTTTTTCGCCCGCTCCTTCAGTAATCTGAGCTACTGTTGGCTGAGTTGCTAATGCAGTTGTAATGTTTGCATCCTGTCCGCTTAGATCTATCCATGCTCCGTTGTAATATTTTACGCGGGCTTTTGTGGCATCTGTTGCATCAAGAATCAAAGTTCCTTCTGCGGGAGTTGTAGGTAAAGTTCTTACATATGGCAGAATGATTCCTTTATTTTGATTAGGAGCAAAGTCTAATAAAACAGACGTTTTTACAGTTGCAGTACCTACCGCATCTCCTACGATAATTTGTGCATTCGAAAGTGCTGCAATTCCTATAAATATTCCTGATATTATTTTTTTCATTGTATTAATTTTTGAGTTGTTAGTTTTAAAAAAGATTACGGACAAGTTGGTGTGCTGAAACAGCTCCATGCAGTTCCGTCATAGATTTTTAAACATTTTACGGTTGTATCATATACCATCATTCCTTCTTGTGGAGAAACTAAAGCAGTTATTTGTGTGGTAGATAATCTTGAGATTACAAATCCTTTATTATTCGATTCTAAAGCTAAATGTCCTGATGTTCTATTCGCCGGCCATGCTCCGTTATTCGGCGTTATTTTTTGTAAATTAGAAATACCTACTTTCGTGATGGTGCCTGTTGTTGCGGTATTCGCGTCGTCATAGCATACACATCTCAGGATAAAATAATCATTCGTTCTCGGATAATATGTATCTCCGAATACAGGAGTTTCTGTAGAACGGAAATTGGTTGTTGAACCATTGGTTCCCTGTTGTTTTATTTCAAATTTAAAGGTTTCATTAGGTTCATAAACGGTATCATTTACCGACGCAATATTGATGGCAACTCCATCTTCATCATTGCTCGGACTTGCGTATCCGGGCGTAACACCACCATCATAATTACCAGCAGGAATGGTAATCAGATAAATATTGGATCCAGCTGTGTGGGCTATTGTAGGTGTTCCGTGTGAATTCGCTACAGGCGTTAAGGTTATGTCATTATCTGAAGCTAATGCAGTACCGTTATTTGGATTGATTAATTCTACGGCTACAGTAGTTGATGCTCTTACAGCTCCGTTTATTCGTAGGAATAAATTTCCATTGCTTGATCCTTCACAAGATGACAAAGCGTTGGAAAATTTTAAATCAATAATAGGATCTACTGTTATTTTAACATCATCCAGAAAATTTCCAAGACCACCACTTCCACCATCAACAAGAGCTCTGAATCCTACTCTGTAAACTCCGGCTGTTCCGTTAAATGTATAATTTCCAGAATTGGTTGACCATTGAGATATGCTGGAAGGGGTAGCTGTAGATTTAATCGTTGCGATATTTACTTCACTTTGATTTTCGATCACCATGGCAGCTTGTTCTTGAGTTCGGGATCTTGCTCTGTGCTTGAAATCATAACTGATGATATCGCCAGGAACCAGATACATATTTTGATAAATCATTGAGCTTACAAAAGCATTCAACTCAACAAAATTGCTTCCCTGAGCTGCATTCACACTATTATATCCCGTGCCCCAAACTTCAATCGGGTGACAGGCTCCCACAAATCCTGATGTACATGAATTGGCCTGAGATGGATGTGAAGTATACCACGGGGAAGTAACACCTGAGCCTGCATCGAAAGTTGAACCATAACCGAAATTAGAGTCAATTTGAACCACAGTTGCATTGGCAACTCCAAATTCCAATCCGGGATTTACAATAACTCTGGTTTGTGCAAAACTGGTTTGTGAAATTCCTAATAATAGCGCAATTGCAGAGATTCCAAATTGTTTTTTACCAAATTGAAATTCTGCAAATCGGGTAGAGATTTTCATAGTTTATTATTTATACTTTTTATTAAATTATTTTCAAGGCTTAGTTTGTATTTATGCTATACATAAAAATTTCTAGGAAAAAATACAATAAGGGACAATAGATTATCCTGCGATTTTAAGCGTAAAATCTTTGGTTTAACTTAAAGAGAAGTAAAATTTGCCTTAGTATTTAGTTTTCGGTTGCAAAAATAAATAAAAAATTGGCTTTTAATGATTTTTTTATATTAATTTGTAAATAATTATAGATTAATATTTATGA
>DKLU01000418.1 GCA_002455915.1 Chryseobacterium sp. UBA6632 | reverse complement strand
GAGCGCGTGCTCGGCGTCGACGAAGGCACAGGTGGCGCCCATCTTCTGCGCTTCGGCAATCACCGACAGCGTCAGAGTGGTCTTACCGGACGATTCCGGACCGTAGATCTCGATAATTCTTCCTCTAGGATATCCACCCACTCCAAGAGCGATGTCTAGCCCTAAAGAACCTGAAGAAATCACTTCGATAGTATTATCTACCGAGTTGTCTCCCAACGTCATTACCGTTCCTTTTCCGTACGTTTTATCTAGCTTGTCAAGCACTAAAGCCAGTGCTTTTTTCTTATCGTCAATATTACTCATCTTGTCTTTAATAATTTCTCAAAAATACATAATTTAAACATCAAAAGCTAATGTTTTTTCTTTGTAGAAACTGTTTTTATAGTTAAAAAAATATAAAATTTTATTTCTTAAATAGTTAACAATTAAAAGGATGCATACCCAAAAAATCATTTTTAAATTAATGAAAATTAGAGTTTTTTGTAATGGCTAAATAATCCTCCAAAACCTTCATCTGATCTTTATTTCCCTTTTGTATTCTTGCATTTCGGCTGACGATAGAATCATAAATTTTGTTGATAATCCACTTTGTTCGCGGGAAAGCTTTTTTATTGGAAACATCCGGAATCTGAAGCCTTTTACAAACTTCATCATCAAGCAAAAACCAAGTGCAGCAAATGTGGAGATATCTTAAGTTTTTCCTTTGAAATTGATATTTTAAAATAGGGTTTTCCAATGATTCATTTAACAAAGAATGAGCCAATAGAACAGAATCTTTATCGGAAGGCGGCTGCACGGAAGTCCATAAATAAAAATATTCCGTAGCTTGTTTTTTGTCGTTGGGTAAAAGATTTTCAGGAATTCCCAATAGATAACCAACATATTTCCAAAGATGGAAAAGTCCTTTTTCTTCCTTTTCAGAAAACGTATTTCCTAATTTTTTTAAACTGTGAAGAAAAACCAAGCTGAAACCGATATAGGTCGCCATCATATCCCAGGAATTGATGGGCTCGCCCCAATTTTCTGTGTCCCAATCTTTATAATATTTTCTGATAGAAAGTCTTGCGTAAGAATGAATGAGTCTTGTTTTAATGGCAAATTCGTAACCTTTTTTGTGAATTTCCAACGCATCATATCTTGTGGCATTCACCCAAAAATCAAGCGTTTCCGAAAGACGTTTTACCGCTCCTTTTTTCAAGGCTTCGGTTGCGATTAAAGGTTTGTTGAGATAGGCATAATCATAACCGCCAATCAAGCAATAATCTCTAAGGGAAATCAATGAATCTAGATTGCTTCTCATGCAAAGCTCGGCCCCGCTTTTAATTAAATCATAATCCAGCCAATCGGGAATGGTTTGGGTTTGAGAGAAAAGCGTTTGTACACTTTCAGGAACTTCATCATTTTCGGAAACCCCATTTCGGATATAACCTTCAATCTCTCTGGAAGCTTCATGAAATTTTTTGGTTAAATAAACATCTCTTACAACCTGATCGCCAATTTCATCTACATGATAAAAATAAGGAGAAAATTTTTCAAAATCATTAAAGCTCAGTTCGGCACCGGAAAATTCAGTGAGTTGCTTTCCGTTTCCTTTTGTCCAAAAATCTTTAAAATGCGGTGAATCTTTAAATCGAGGTTGTAAAATCATCCCTTTTATTTCACATAAAAATACAAGTTTTACGCCGAAATTCCTTGGTGAGATTTATCAGTTAAACAAAATTATTTTTTCATCAAATTTTAGATTTGAATTAAATTGCTCCTGATTCAAACGCTTTTTTCAATAATTCTTTACTATTTCTGGAATTGGTTTTCTTTAAGATATTTTTTCTGTGAGTACGAACGGTATGTTCGGATAATACCAAAATTTTAGCAATTTCTCCTCCGGAATATCCTTTGGCGATAAGTGCCAACACTTCAATTTCTCTTTTGGTAAGATTTTCTGAAAATTCGTTGGATTGCGAAAAATTTTCAAGCTTTATTTGATGAAAATCATTTCTTGGGCTAATCCCAGAAATTAAAACAGTATTAGGATTTTTTTTTGTGATGTGATTGATATTGGTATGAATATTAATAGATTGCACCAGCTGACCATCTTCATCTTCCATCGTATGAATCGACTGATGGTGGAAAAGTTCATACGTGTTTTTTGAAGTTTTCATTCTACAGCAATAGCTCGCTTTTAAATAAAGCTGATGCTCCAAACCTATTTCTACCATTTTCTGAATTACAGTTTGCTCTGCCTGTATCACAAAAGGAATATCGTCGGGATGAGTAAGGTCGATCACATCTTTTAAATTTTCAGGATATTTTTCTAAACCGTGAAGTTTTAAAATATTTTCATGATGATGAGACAGCGTACTGTTGGTAAGGTTGAGTACATAATAGTAAAACTCGCCGATGGCAAACATTTCCCCAATAATACGTTCAATAGGTGGCGCGCTTAACGTTCGTTCACCTTCTTGTTTTATACCAGGATAGGTTTTCCACACTTCAATTAGGGGGTGTTTTTTATCGGGGGCGTACATTTTTGACTTTTGGACTAAAATAATTAATTTTTCATGAAAATACCACAAAAGTGTGATTTTTTTCGCGGGATAAAATTATAACCTTTGTGTGATGAATAACCGTGAAAGCTCATTTTCTAAACTTTATTGTTTAAAAGTGAGTTTTTTCTTATCTTTTCATGTATGCTAAGGTAAAAATCAAGAATGAAAAAATTTAAAAACGGTTTATACTTTTCTTTATTAGTTGTTTGGAAACGGTAAACTAACTACCTCTCAATATTTTGAGAGGTTTTTTGTGCTCTAAAAATTACACAAACGGGTAATTTCTTTGTATTTCTGGATTTTGAAAATTTGTATTAAAAATTAATAGCCATGAAAACAAAATTATTATTAGGGTTTCTGCTTTTGGCAGGATTGGTATATGGACAAATTAATCGCTTAACAGATGAGGAGAATCAAATGCTTCAGAATTTAATCACAAAGCAAGAGGTAAAAGAACATATTTTAGGTTATGCTAAAATGAAGGATAGTATAACAATATATCAACCTATATCAAATAGGATAGTTTACAAAGAAAAAATTGATACTATTAAAGTGGATATTAAGGATGGTATGATTGAAAAAGTACTCATAATTACAAAGAAAAATATTTATTATAATCATAAAGCTCCAATCCCATTGATCTATGATTTTGTTAAAAGATCTGATTATTTGTTTGACAGAGAAGAGAAAGAGTATATTCGTTTTTCTGAAGCCATCGATTTCCATTTTGATGAAAGATTTAGCACTTTACCGGATAATAAAGTTTTAATTCTATCAGGTGATTCTAAAAAAAATATTGGAGTTTTAACTCGAAATACAAACTTAAAATCATTTGTCAATTTTGTTGCTTATTCTGATTTTCTAGGTTTATTAGGAGATGAGCCTAATGCCTTAGTACATTTTGAAGCTAATGCTAAATTTTATTTACATCGTAATAATATTTTTAATAGATTTATGTATATTTTTCCTGTGTTTCAACCTAGTTTTAGTTATAATAAATTAGATAGTAAATTTGAAGTAGTTTCTATTATGTCTAATGAATTAAATCCCACTGAAATTTTTAGAAGACATAATTATTCCGTAGGTCTGGATATTACCCTTTTTAAATTTGACTTTCTTCCTAATAATTCCTTGGATGTAAATGCTAGTTACCAATATGTGTCAGGCAAAATACTTCTTCCCGATTTAACTACAAATACAGTTAATGCAGTTAGTCACCTTAAATCTTGTGAGGCTACACTGAAGTCAAAACTTGCAAAAAATTTCGGTATAGATTTGAGTGGGAAATATATATGGCAAACTCTTAATCCTACTGAATATTATGAGCGAAGTCAAAATAATCTTTTAGCATTTAGAGGAAGTATATATTATTATCCGCCAAGTGGAAATAATGGAGATAAAGTATTTATTCGATTCACGAATTATTTAGCATTAAATAATAGAGCTGATGATTTTTCTCAGTTTCAAATAGGGTTTTCAAAGTCGCTAAATTTTAATAGTAAATAATAATTTCATATAACCAAAAACAACCTCCCAATCGGAAGGTTGTTTTTTATTTAAAGCTAAAAACTTTATTAGTTAGATAAAGAAGCAGCGTGGATTAGCATATCAACTAACTTGTTAGAATAACCCATTTCGTTGTCATACCAAGAAACAAGTTTTACGAAGTTAGGAGAAAGCATGATACCAGCATCTTTATCAAAGATTGAAGTTCTCTTGTCTCCGATGAAGTCTTGAGAAACTACAGCATCTTCAGTGTATCCTAGGATACCTTTCAATTCACCTTCAGAAGCAGCTTTGATTACTGAACAGATTTCTTCATAAGAAGCAGCTTTTTCAATTCTCACAGTTAAATCTACTACAGAAACGTCAACCGTTGGTACTCTGAAAGACATACCTGTTAGTTTTCCGTTCAATGAAGGGATTACTTTTCCTACCGCTTTAGCAGCACCTGTAGAAGAAGGGATAATGTTGTTTAGAGCAGCTCTACCACCTCTCCAGTCTTTCATTGAAGGACCGTCTACAGTTTTCTGAGTTGCTGTTGTAGCGTGTACAGTTGTCATCAAACCTTCTACGATTCCGAAGTTATCGTGGATAACTTTAGCCAAAGGAGCTAAACAGTTTGTAGTACAAGATGCGTTTGACAAGATTTTTACATCGTCAGTAAGTTCTGTGTGGTTTACACCCATTACAAACATTGGCGTATCATCTTTAGAAGGAGCAGAAAGAATTACTTTCTTAGCACCAGCTGTAATATGTTTTGCAGCACTGTCTTTATCTAGGAATAAACCTGTAGATTCTACAACGTAATCTGCACCGATTTCGTTCCACTTTAAGTTGCTAGGGTCTCTTTCAGCTGTTACTCTGATTCTTTTTCCGTTTACAACAAGGTCATTACCTTCTACAGAAACTTCACCTGGAAAAATCCCGTGAACTGAATCATATTTAAGCATATAAGCCATGTATGTAGCATCGATAAGGTCATTGATTCCTACTACTTCGATGTTATCTCTTTCAGTCATTGCTCTGAAAACAAGACGTCCAATTCTACCAAACCCGTTGATACCTACTTTAATTGTTGACATAATAGTTTGTTTTAATTTATATTAAAAATATTAGATTGCTAAAATTTCTGAAATCAATAAAAGATCTTGATTGATTTCGTTGTGTTTTTTAATGGCTTCCTCAATCGGCGTATAAACCACGTCGTTAGAACGCATTCCTGCCATTACATTACTTTGTCCGTCCATTAATCCTGTTACGGCACCATAGCCCAATCGGCTTGCCAATACTCTGTCGGCACAGCTTGGAGAACCTCCTCTCTGCATATGTCCTAAGATTGCAACACGAATGTCATAATCTGGGAAAGCATGTTTTGTTTTTTCGGCTAATTCATAAACGTTGGCTAGTTTTTCACCTTCTGCCACTACTACAATACTTGATGCTTTTCCTGTCTTTTCAGCGTTTCTGAAGTTTGCGAAAAGTTCATCAATACTATCTTTTTTCTCAGGAATTAAAATATCCAAAGCTCCGGTTGCCAATCCGCTGTTTAAAGCGATAAATCCTGCATCACGCCCCATTACTTCCACGAAGAACACTCTGTTGTGCGAAGTTGCCGTGTCACGAATTTTATCAATCGCATCCATTGCGGTATTCAATGCAGTGTCATAACCAATCGTGTTATCTGTTCCGAAAATATCGTTGTCGATAGTTCCCGGAATACCAATTACACGGATTCCGAACTCTTCATTGAAAATCTTAGCTCCGGTAAAAGTTCCATCTCCTCCGATACACACCAAGCCGTCGATTCCAAGCTTTACGCAGTTGTCGTAAGCCTTCTGGCGACCTTCTTTGGTTCTAAATTCCATGGAACGGGCAGATTTCAGAATAGTTCCCCCCTGGTTGATTATATTTTTTACGGAACGAGGTCCCATTTTCAGGAAATCGTTATTGATTAAGCCATTGTAGCCTTCTCTTACTCCGTAGCATTCTATGTTATAATAATTAGCGGTTCTTACTACCGCTCTCAATGCAGCATTCATACCCGGAGAATCTCCTCCGGAAGTAAGAACTGCAATTTTTTTTACAGCACTCTCTTTCATCTAGTAAAAAATTACGAACACAAATCTACAAAAACAAGTTCAGATAATAGCATTAACTTTATAGGAGATTTGAATATAAATGATTAAAAACTTCTAAAATTTGAAGAATTGCAAATAGATCTTACACTATAAATCATAAAATACATCCTTCTAAAATTATTAATTTAAAATGCTCAGTCAAAATATAAGTCTGAATATGATCTTATTAAATGGATATCTATTCAAGTTTTTTTACTTTGATATTTTCGGAAATTAAAAACTGTATACTAAATGAGATGAATTTTTTTTTATATTTCGTATCTAAATTGACTTCGGAAAATGAAGCATAAATTTTTAGCGGAAGTTTCCAAATCTTGAAATAACATTCGCCGACTTCATGGAGGCAATTTTTGTTTCAAAACAAAAGAAATTAAACAACCTCTTCAGGAATCAACAATTTGCCCCAATCATTTAATTTCCAAAGAATCTCTACCAGTTTTTCTCCAAGTTCTGTCAAACGATATTCAACTCTCGGGGGAAGTTCGTTGAAAGATTCTTTCATTAAAATTCCGTCGGCAACCATTTCGTTAAGCTGTTGATTTAAGACTCTTCGGTCTACTTTGGCAATTCCACGTAAAAATTCGCTCGGACGTTTTTTACCTTCATTAATTTGCCAGACAATAGAAATCTTCCATTTTCCACTGATGGTATTCACGGCAACTTCCAACGGACAAATTTTATTTTCTTCAGCGCGTTTCTTTGTATTCATAAAATTGACTTTTTTATCCCTATGGGCGAAAAATATGCGGTATTGCTTCTTTTGTAAAGCTTTTAGATCTTTGTAAAGTTAGTAATTAATGGCATTATGACTGAAAAACGAAAAGGCGCACGTTCTATAAAAGATATTCCACAGGAAATTTTAGAACAGCTCAATCAAGGGAAAATGGAGACCGTAAATCTTACAGAATGGCTTGCTGTGGATCAAAAAATATTGCTTGAAAACTTACTAAAACAAAATGATCGGTTAGACTATCTTCAACCTATTTTAGAAAACATAAATACGTTGAAAAAGCAAACGGTAAATACGATTAACGAAGCTATTGGAACGGAAATTTTTAATTTAACTGTAAAAAATAATGACGAAATTTTTTTAGATACTGTTGCAAAGCATTCATCCGATTTGGTTCGATGTTGGGCAACTTATACGATTGGAAAAAATCAAAATTTAAGCATAGCGGAAAAATTAGACAAAATCAAAATTTTCGTAGCCGATCATCATTTTGGTGTTCGTGAAATTTGTTGGATGGCGGTAAGGTCTGATATTTCTGAAAATCTTAATGAAAGTCTACAGATTTTATCAATGTGGACGAGCGATAAAGATGAAAACATAAGGCGTTTTGCAAGCGAATCTACACGACCGCGAGGCGTTTGGTGTGCGCATATTGAAGAATTAAAGCAAAATCCTGAATTAGGTTTACAAATTTTAAACCCAATGAAGTCTGACAAAGCAAAATATGTTCAGGATAGTGTTGGAAACTGGCTAAATGATGCAAGCAAATCGCAACCCGATTTTGTGAAGAATGTATGCGAAAAATGGCTGGAAGAAAGTCCGACAAAAGAGACAAAATATATCGTTAAAAAAGCTTTGCGAACCATTCAAAAATAAATTTGAAGGATTACCATTTTTCGGTTAAATATTTCCAATATCTTTTCGGAACATGCTGAATATGTAATTTTATATTTTTTCTTTCGACAATATTCGTCTTTGTAAAATACCGTTGCCAAAGGGTTTGGTAACTTTTTTCTTCATCATGAAACTTTTCATAATACCTATTTAAATCAATTTTTTCATCGGGATAAAAAAAATCGCATGTTTCCAGATCATACAGAATTCCGTAATTTCTCTTTAAATCATAAATCATCCATTTTTGATCCTGATAACGGTCTTTAAAATGTTTTCGAATCAAAGGAAGTACATTGAAATCGGGGTCTATTTTCGCAAAGAAAACTTCATCCTGCATTTTTTCAAAACGAACGAAGGCAGTCATTCGATGTCTTTCTCGGCTTACAGATTTGCAGATTTTTGAGATTTTCAAAATATCACTATCAGCGTAATTTTGCAGAATATTTACTTCGGGATATTGTATAGATTGCTTTACAGTAGATAAAATAAGCTGCTCTAATTCCGGATCTTCCGATAAATAAACTTTTAACAGCTCATGAATTCCTGATTTTCCGATGTTTTTTTCCAGTTTATTTAAAACCCTTTCAGACTTATCATTCTGAGTAATCACCTCATGAATTTCAGCGAAAATATTTTCCTGAAAAAACTTTTCCCGGCTCGCAATTTCCACATCTTTATATCGATATTCAAAAACTTCAAATATCGCAGTGAAAAGTCCGTCGAAACTGCCGTCGTAGAGTAGGGTGGTCATTGAGTGGGAGAGGGTTTGAGAGTTTGAGAGTGAGTTATTTTTTTTACGTTTAGTTTGTCATGCTGTAAGCATCTAGACAAAGTATTGAGATTGACTTTGAAATTGTACTTAGATCCTTTCAAGATGACAAATGCGATTTGTGTTTAAAATTAAATTTTATAACAAATTAGTTTTAATTCATTTTCATCACTTTCAAAGTAAAACTGACCGATTTTTTCTATAATTAATTTAATCTTTTCTAAATTTTGGATGTTATTAGAATCAAGGAATTTAGGAAAAATCAAATATTCAATTTCTTTATAATCCAGACAACCTCCGAAAGAATTATTTCCTTCAAAGCCCGTCTGCCAATAATCAAATTCAAAAATACTGTCTTCATTTAAATATATTTCACCGATTTTATCACCTTGAATTTTTTTTAATTGAATCATCTTAAACTCATGAGCATTGTCAACAATTGATTCAATTAACCTAATCCATTTAGAATTAGACATAAATTGTTGAGAAAACGTTGAAATAGCTTTTTCAACATCCCTTATTTTTTGATTGTCATATCGTAAGGCTTTGTTTGTTCTCATATTTTAATCTAACAATTTAAGAATGTGTTGTTTTGTCAGTTCGACGAAGGAGAAATCTATAATTCTAAATTTTAGATTCTTCACTCTGTTTTGAATGACATTGTAAAGAAAAATTCGTATTTATATTAAAACAACGTCAACTGCTGCGAAAACTGATTATGAAATTTAGAAGAACTTCCGCCAATCAATAATTTTTTAAGGTTTTGATCTGTTAAAAATTTTAGATAAGCATTTCCAGCATTGAAATCAATAAAATATTTCGCACGATTCACCGCGGCTCCTAATTTTTTCAAATGATCCATATTCAACACCTGAAAACGTCTTGCACTCACAATTTTTTGAGCAGTTTTCACACCAATACCCGGAATTCTCAAAATCATCTGGTAATCGGCGGTTTGAAGATTTACTGGGAATTGATCAAGATGTCGTAAGGCCCAACTCAATTTCGGATCCACTTCCAAATCTAAAAAAGGCATGTTTGGATCCAGAATTTCTTCTGCTTTAAAACCATAAAAACGCATCAGCCAATCCGACTGATACAAACGGTTTTCTCTAAGCATCGGAACTTCCGTGGTTAAAGATGGCAACCTTTTATCTTCCAAAACCGGAACGTAACCCGAATAATACACTCTTTTTAAACTGAAATTTTTATAAAAATGATCGGCAACTTTAATAATCTGCAAATCGTTTTCATTGGTTGCGCCTACAATCATTTGTGTAGATTGACCAGCCGGAGCAAACTTTGGCGTTTTTCTGAAAATCTTCTTTTCGTCTTTATATTGCGCAATTCCGTTTTGAATATATTTCATCGGATTCAGCATATCCTGTCGATTTTTTTCAGGAGCCAATAATTTCAAACCACTTTCAGTCGGAATTTCAAGATTGATGGATAATCGGTCAGCATATAAAGCCGCTTCCTGCATCAGTTCATCACTTGCTCCCGGAATCGATTTTAAATGAATATATCCGTTAAAATTCTCTTCTAAACGTAATTTTTTCGCCACACGAACCAAGCGTTCCATTGTGGTATCTGCATTTTTAAAAATTCCTGAACTTAAAAATAAGCCTTCAATATAATTTCTCCTGTAAAAATTGATGGTCACATCTACCACTTCTTCCACCGTAA
>DKLU01000416.1 GCA_002455915.1 Chryseobacterium sp. UBA6632 | reverse complement strand
CGACTTCAGATCTGAAAATCAATGCCGGAATTAATTATAATCTTTTCAGAGAATATGAGATTGGCGTTTTTGGTGAGTTTAATAAATATACTCAAAATACCTCCATCACTTTCCAAAGCCAGTTGGGAAGACCTTTTACGTATCAGATGACTGGGTTTGGAGCTTCAAGCTATCTCTTTAATGGCGGGCAGTACCCTAATACTACCTTTGAAGAATTCAACTATAAAGGCGGATTACAAATTGCAAACAAACAAGGAAGAGATTTTTATATTCAAGCTGCTATTGGAAGATCAAAAAATACAAAGGCATATATAAACAGTGGTTTATCTAATGTATTTTATGACCTTTCGGACTTAGTAAATGAAACATTTGATATAGAAGGTGCAAAATTCTTTGACATTAATGAAAAACATCGTATTGGTCTTTTAGGAAATTTTATTTCTTCTATTAAAACCGGATCAGAATACGGTTATTCACTGAACACGGCAAGTATAACGCAAATTTTCAAACGAAAGGCTTATCGTAAAGAAAATTACATTACAACCATAAAAAGTTTCTATCAATACAATCAGGATCATTTTTCTGTAACTGTAACTCCTTTTTACGGATATGAAGAAATCAAAGAACGAAGATTATATCCAGATGCAGGACAAAAATTTGAATATTCTTATTTTGGATTAAATGCAGATTACAAACAACAGATCAAAGAAAATCAGGTGTTGACTTTCCAGCCTTATTTTTCTAAGAGAGTGGTGAATAAATCCATCAACGCTTTAGCATCAACAGGTACAGCTTCTGTAAATGAATGGATTCTTCAGGATTATCAATTTCAAGCAAGTGATATTTCTACATTTGGAGCTTCTTTAAGATATGATTTTAAGCTTGAAAAACTTCCGGCATTCTTTGTAAACGCAGAATATCAATCACAAAAAATTCAGAAAAAAAATAATAATTTTGTAGGAGCAAGTATCGGGATAACGTTTTAGAAAATGAAAAGAGAAATATATTGGGTTTCGGGAATTATCTTATTGAGTTTATTAAGTTTTACACCAAAAGTGAATCGGGATTTAATGGAAATTCAGGATCCCACGATTGAAGACATTGTAAAAAGTTATAAAAAGGTGATCACAGAATGGCCAAAACCCAATATTGATTATGGTGTGGAATGGAAAGAATTTGCACCCATAAAAATAGATTCCGCTTATTTCAAAGAACAGGATAAACCGAATGTTATGTTGGGAAAAATGCTGTTTTTCGATCCTAAATTATCAAAATCCAATCAAATTTCATGCAGCTCATGCCACGATCCGGAAATGGGCTGGTCAGACAGAAGACGAGTTGCTTTGGGGAATGATCATCTATTGGGAGCCCGAAATACCATGTCTTTATTCAATATTTCTGAAAGAACCTCTTTTTTCTGGGATGGAAGGGCAAAAACTCTTGAGGAGCAGGCAGCCGGACCTTTGGGTGCTCATCACGAGATGGCGATGGATGTGAAAACATTACCTGCAAAAATTCAGGCGGTAAAAGGTTACAAACAACTTTTCAAAAATACTTTTGGAGACGATAAAGTAACTTACGACCGAATTGTAAAATCGATTGCAGATTTTCAGAAAACTATTAAAAGTCAGCCAAGTCGGTTTGATCGATTTTTGGAAGGAAAGTATAATGCATTAACCGATGAGGAAATTTACGGGATGCATATTTTCCGTACAAAAGCCCGTTGCATGAACTGCCACAGCGGACAATACCTTACCGATGAGTCTTTCCACAATATCGGGATGACGTATTATAAGAGAAAATATGAAGATTTAGGACTCTATGCCATTACTAAGAAGCCTGAAGATGTAGGTAAATTCAAAACCCCTCAATTGCGAGATTTAATGCTTACTCAGCCTTGGATGCACAATGGTTTATTCGACAGCCTTGAAGGTTTGGTGAATATGTATAATAGCGGAATGCACATGATCGATCCAACAGCCGAACAAAAACAACAAGATCCTTTATATCCGGTTACAGATCCTTTATTAAAACCTTTAAAATTAACAAAAGAAGAAAAGACAGCATTAGTTTCATTTTTAGAAGCACTTTCGGGAACTAAATATAAAATGAGAAGACCTGAATTTCCAGTTGAATAATCTAAATTTTATCATTAAAAATAGTTGAACAAAATAAGGTGCAAAATTAATTTTAGATTATAAAATCTCTTTAATACAAGCAATTTTACAAACTTTAACATAAAATTATTTCACTAAACATTGAAAGAAAATGAATGAGTTTTCATCATTTTTGAAAGCTTTTCAATATTTTCTTTGAAATTTTATTATTTATTTGTGCGTAAACATTTATTTTTTTTATTTTTACAACGTCCTTTTCTGCTCAAAATTTAACATCTTAAGCTAATTACTTACATATGAATTAGTTATTTTTGCACAAACTAATTTACATGACTTTTAACGAAGCAATAAAACACAAAAAGCAATTCCTGAAAGACTCAAGCAACTACACGCAATCACTTTACCATTGCATCATTACTCCTTCAAAAAAAGAGGAACATGATCAATATGTTAGTGAATTCAAAAAATCGCCATCATCATTCATCGATGAAAGCTGTAAAATGTACAGCTCCGATTCTGATTTTAAAGTAATTGTAATGCCTAAAAATCAAATTCCACAGCTTCAAAACGAAGAAAAAGTTTCTATGAATATGGTTGACTAATCTTTTCGACATTCAGAAAAATTCCATATATTTTTATTATTTGTTTATTGATTTGATGCCTTAAAGTCGATAATATTCTTTATTTTTAGACTATAATAATTATTTCAATACAAAGCACAATATGAAAATTGCTATTCTCGGAGCCGGAAATATGGGGTTATCTTTTTCAAAATCATTTTTGAAATACGAATTGATAAAACCTGAAAACCTACATTTAATTACAAGAAACGAATCCAGATTTTCCAAAATATCAGAAGATTTTCCAAAATCGAAAATCTCAACTTTTGATGATGTTGATGAATTGGATGCAGATTTAATTATCATTGCCGTAAAACCTCAGGATTTTCAATATGCTGCTGAAAATTTTAAGTTTCAGTTAAAGGAAAATCAGATGATTTTATCGATAATGGCAGGAATAAAAATCGAGAAAATTCAAAAATTATTAAACCATCTTTTGGTTGTAAGAGCGATGCCTAATTCACCAACCCTTTTAGGAATGGGAATTACGGGTTACACTTCTGCAGAAGGCATTTCTTTCAGTCAATTAATCAATATCGAAAGATTATTAAATTCAACCGGAAGATCTGTTTATCTTGAAAACGAAGAACTTTTGGATGGCGTCACTGCGCTTTCCGGAAGTGGTCCTGCGTATTTCTATTACATCGTTGATGCCATGATAAAAGCCGGAGTTGAGATGGGAATTGATGAAAATTTGTCTAAACTTTTCGTTAAACAAACGATGTTAGGAGCTTATCATTTAATTAATAATTCGGATAAAAATTTAGAAGAATTAATTAAAGATGTCGCATCAAAAGGCGGAACAACAGAAGCTGCTCTGAAAACTTTTAACGAAAATAATTTTAAAGATATTTTAAAAGAGGGAATTCTGAATGCAGAAAAACGCGCCAAGGAATTGAATGGTTGATTTTTAAACCTCAATAAATTTCTTCTTTTGATGAGGTGTTGGCAAATAACATTTCTGATTTGCCAGCTTCATTCTGTTTCTAGAAACTAGATCATATATTTTATCGCTAAAAAATTTAGGGAGTAATTTTCCAATGCCTGAAAGTTTATAAATTCCACCTAATAAATTGGCGATCTGAAGGACAGCACTCGACTTTACAAGATAATATTTATTGGGATTCCACAAATACATAGTGCTAAAATCTGTAGTTTTTAATCCTCTTTCGGATAAAAAATTCTGTCCGAAATCAGATTGGAGAGAGGCAAACATGAATTGATCGTTTTTGTCTCTTTCCAAAATCCATTGTACCCAAAAATTACAGACGCCACATTCGCCGTCGAAAAATACAATATGTTTGTTTTGCCAGTTTTCCTGCATGATTTCTCAGTTTTAAAATACCATTGCTCTTTCCGTTTCCTCTTTCATTTTTTTGAAATATTGAACTAAAATTTTTCGCTGTTCATCGGTCAGCTTTGCATCTTGGTGACCTATATAATAAGATTCTAGCGGCATTTCTTTTTTTTCAACCATTTCAATACATTCTTCCAGTTTATGAGCTTGTCTTTTAGGCTCATATACAGCAAAGGTAGAGAAATTTAAATGTTTTCTACCTTCATTAATATGATTTTTTACCAACCAAGAAGAAGGGGCAATATCGGCATACCAAGGGTATTTAGTTTCATTAGAATGACAGTCGTAACAGGACGTATTGATGATTTTAGCTATATCAGTCGGAGTTTTCTTAATTTTCAAAAAATCCATCCCGGGAGTAGGAGCAGGATTCGTCTTGTCAATCGGGAAGAACTGAATGATAATAAAAGCGACAAGAACAACAATTAATATTTTTTTCATATCCAAAAATTCATGTTTGTAAACAGATAAAGTTAATTAAATTTTTCGTAATTAAAAACTTTAATAATTATGAAAATATTAACACTGTGTTGAATTATTCTAAATATGAATCTTTTATAATTGTTTTTATTTAATTTAAGATAAAATATTACTATCTTAAGTGCATTGTTAAACTATTTGTGAGTATGACATCACCAAATCAATATTTTAAAACTTGTTATAGTTTTTTACTATTGTAAAAATATTTTTGATAGATTGTATTTATTTTAAAACTGTTGTAGGTTTGCCTTGTTATTAAACAGAAAATTTAATTGTAATCAACATAAAAAATTTAAACGACAATGGATAAAGATTCAAATGATATCAGCAAGTGTCCGTTTCATAATGGGACAATGAAAAAAGAAAATGTTGCCGGTGGAGGTACAAAAAACCTAGACTGGTGGCCCGATCAATTAAGAGTTGACATTCTTCGTCAGCATTCCTCACTTTCAAATCCAATGGGTGAAGATTTTAATTACGCAGAAGCATTTAAAAGCCTTGACTTGGAAGCTGTGAAACAAGATCTTCACGCATTAATGACAGATTCTCAGGATTGGTGGCCAGCCGATTTCGGACACTATGGTCCTTTGTTTATTCGTATGGCTTGGCATAGTGCAGGAACGTATAGAGTAGGCGATGGTAGAGGTGGAGCAGGCGCGGGACAACAACGTTTTGCACCGTTGAACAGCTGGCCGGATAATGTAAGTTTGGATAAAGCAAGAAGGCTTCTATGGCCTATCAAGCAAAAATATGGAAGAAATATTTCTTGGGCAGATTTATTGATTTTAACAGGAAATATTGCTTTGGAATCGATGGGATTCAAAACATTTGGTTTTGCCGGAGGTCGTGAAGACGTTTGGGAACCAGATCAGGATGTTTATTGGGGAATGGAAAAAACTTGGCTAGGCGGAGATATTCGTTATGCTCACGGTTCAGAAGGCGTTCCTGGACATGGAGTTTTACCAAGTGACGATAATGCCGATGGTGATATTCATTCAAGAAATTTAGAAAAACCTTTGGCTGCGGTACAAATGGGACTTATTTATGTAAATCCTGAAGGTCCGGACGGAAACCCTGATCCGATTGCAGCGGCAAAAGATATTCGCGATACCTTCGGAAGAATGGCGATGAACGATGAAGAAACGGTTGCTTTAATTGCCGGAGGACATACTTTCGGTAAAACTCACGGTGCTGGCCCAGCAGATCATGTTGGAAAAGAACCGGAGGCGGCAGGAATCGAAAATCAGGGATTAGGATGGAGCAGTTCTTATAAATCAGGAAAAGGAACCGATGCCATTTCCAGCGGATTGGAA
>DKLU01000417.1:5997-11508 GCA_002455915.1 Chryseobacterium sp. UBA6632 | reverse complement strand
TATAAATTCTGAACATTAGTTTCCATGGTTTCTGTATTGTAAACCGGATTTAAGCAATCTCCCTGTAAATCAATTCCGGATTTTGTAAGAAAATCAAAATCGGGAAGATAGCCTGTCATCGCCAAAACAAAATCATTTTCAATCTCATGAATTTCTCCGTTTTTATCTTTAAAAATGACAGAATCTTCTTTAATCTCAATTAATTCAGCATTAAAATGAGCCTTGATACTTCCTTCCGAAATTCTGTTTTCAATATCCGGTTTTACCCAATATTTTACATTGCCGGAAATTTCCGAATGGCGAACGATCATTGTAACATCAGCACCTTTTCTATACGTTTCCAATGCCGCATCTACCGAAGAATTGCTTGATCCGATCACTACAATTTTCTGTTGAGCATAAGGATAAGGTTCGGTATAATAATGTTTTACTTTTGGTAAATTTTCGCCAGGAATATTCATTAAATTCGGAATGTCATAAAATCCTGTTGAGATAATCACATTTTTAGCGTAATATTTTCCTTTTGAAGTGGTTACCTCAAAAACATCATTTTCCTTTGAAATTTTTTCAACCTTTTCGTAAAGATAAATGTTGATATTTCGCTGTCTTGCAATTCCTTGATAATATTCTAAAGCTTCCTGTCTTCCAGGTTTTGGAGCAGTGGAGATAAACGGAATTTCATCAATTTCAAGCTTCTCAGCAGTGGAGAAAAATCTCATGTACAAAGGATAATTGTATAATGAATTAACAATCGTTCCTTTTTCAATAATTAAATAGCTAAGATTATTTTTTTTTGCTTCAAGTGCGCAATTCAAACCAATTGGACCGCCTCCGACAATAAGAATATCCAGAATTTCCATGTGGCAAAATTACAAAAAAACAGTAAGCAAAGGAGTTTTCAATCACTGTAAAAAACTATCTTATCAATAATCAAACTCTATCTATTAAGTTGAAACTTTCAAACACTCTGACCCCTCGAAACGCTCCAACTCAAAATGTGGCATCGGATTTGGTGAAATATATCCGACAAACAGTAAATAAATATGAAAAAAATAATTGTATCTCTGTTGATCCTTAGTGTTGTAGCCTGTAAAAAGAATCCTGATAAATTCGTTGATGATAAAACAGATTCTACTTTATTAAAAACGGATAGCGCAGCTAGCAATTCAACAATTGCTAATAAAGAAGCGGCTTTGAAACAGATCAATAGTGATGTTGTACAAAGTTTGAAAGACAAAGATTATAAAAGATTTGCCGATTTTATTCATCCGGAAAAAGGTGTTCGGTTTTCGATGTATGCGTTTGTAGATCCAAAAGAAGATAAACAACTTTCAAAAGCCGATTTTATAAAATATCAACCGACAAAAATGCTTTTCACATGGGGTGCGATGGATGGTTCCGGAGATCCTTATAAAGCGACAATCAACGATTATCTTACCAAGTGGGTTTATTCAAAAGATTTTGTGACAGGGCAGGTTTCGTTTAATGAATTTCAGGGAAAAGGAAATTCTCTGAATAATTTAAAGCAAATATATCCAAAAGCTGATTTTACAGAAAACTTCATCAAAGGTTCTGAAGCCAATTCGGAAATGGACTGGAAATGTCTTCGTTTTGTCTTTGAGGAATTCGAAGGGAAATATTATCTAGTTGCGGTGATCAATGATCAGTGGACGATTTAATGATAACTTTTTCTAATATTATATAAAAACACTTCGATAGGCTCTGTGCGACAATTCTAATGTTAAATAAATAATTATTAGCGTTGTCAGGCTGAGCCTGTCGAAGCCTTTATTTTCAAATATGAAAATGTAATTTTAAAGTCAATTAACCTAAAATTTCAGCTAATTTCTCCGTTAAATTCTTTCTTGAAAACTGCTCAATATTCTGTGTATTCTCTAAAAGATTTCCATTTTTCCAAAGCTCAAATTTTTCTAAAATAAACTCTTTTATTTTTTCAGAATCAGTATAAGAAAAATGCTTTCCTGCATTAGTTTCATCCAAAATTTTAGAAACATCTGCCTGATCCGGACCAAAGGAAATAATTTGTTTTCCTGTCGCCAAATATTCAAAAATTTTCCCTGGAATAATTCCTTTTGAAGATTCATTTGGGAAGTTCGTAATTAATAAAATATCAGAGCTTTGCATTTCATTAATTGCTTTGTCATGAGATAAATATCCTAAATTAACGATGCTGTTTTTTAAACTTGAATTTTCTATTTCATGTAAAATTTTATCATCAATTCGCCCAACAAATTTTAAGTTAAAATTTTCAGCAAAATCGGTATTTGTTTTTACCAAATCATCCAATGCCTTCCAAAGGTTTTCAGGATTTCTTAATTGCTCCAAAACACCGATATAGCTTAAAGTGAATTTGGGTTTGAGAGTTTGAGAGTTTGAGGGTTTTAAGGTTTGAGAAGAATGCTGTTCATTTTTCTTTGTCATGCTGAGCGCAGTCGAAGCATCGGTTTCATCAAATCCGTTGGTGATGCAAATAGCATTCGCTCCGTTTTTACGGAAGTTTTTTGCATCAGTATAGCTTGTCGCTAAGGTAATATCCGCAGTTTTGAAAACATCACTTTCAAGCTGGCGATGTTTTTTATCTGAACTTTTAGTGAGTTTTAAATGTTTATAATAAGAAATTTCTGTCCAAGGATCACGGAAATCGGCAATCCATTTTAAATTGGGAAGTTTCTTTTTTAAATGTAAACCAATCAGATGCAAAGAATGCGGCGGCCCTGAAGTAACCACAACATCAATTTTATTTTCATTTAAATATTGCTCTAAAAATTTTGTGGAAGGTTTTACCCAAAAAACTCTCGCATCGGGAATGAAAAAGTTGCCTCTTACCCAAATCGAAAGTTTAGATTTCCAGGTTTGATTTTTGCCAACATCAAATTGCCCTGCCTTGAATTTTTTATTACTTTTATTAAGTTTTTCAGCCAGTTGATAAGGTTCCCAAATCTTAGTTTTTACAATTTCAAGATCCTTTGGAACGTCTTTCATCAAGCTTTCATCCAACAAAGGATAGCTCGGATTTTCGGGTGTGAAAATGATGGGTTTCCATCCAAATTCAGGTAAATATTTTGCAAACTTCAACCACCTTTGAACACCAGGACCTCCCGCAGGAGGCCAGTAATAGGTGATGATTAATATTTTTTTTTGTTCCATTAATTATGCATTCTGTTGTCATTCTGAATGAATCTAGGTTATTATTAAAAATATTTTGCTTAGATTCCCTACGGAATGACAAAGTGTGATTTAAGCCTCTTTAATTTGAACTTCCTTTTTCTTCTTATTTATCCAAAAAATTCCGAAGCCGCTTAACGCAATAAATAAACCGAAGCAAAGAAGCGAGATCCATTTCCCTTTTTCAATTACTTCCGGTTCGAAGATCATTCTGATATTGTGATTTCCGGCAGGAACGTGAACCGCACGAAGCAAATAATCTGCCTTGATGTAAGGAACTTCTTTTTCGTCCACAAACATTTTCCAGCCGTGTGGATAATAAATCTCTGAAAATACTGCTAATTGTGGCGTTTTAGACTGAGATTTAAACTCTAATTCATTTGGAAGATATTTTGTCAGATTGATCACTGCTGTAGAATCTGCCTGAACAGGTTTTCCGTTGAAATATTCTTTATCGGCAGCAGCAATTACCGCTGTTTTTTTGTTATCAATATCTCCGATTGCTTTAATCTCCTGATTTGGAGTTTCTACAAATTTCAGGTCGCTTACAAACCAAGCATTTCCGTTCGCTTTTGGATTTGGAACAACTTGTGGCTGTTCCGGTCCGCCGAAAATCATGTATTTTGCATTCAGCAAGTTCAGGATTTTTGGCGTTTTTACGCTATCCATACTGGAAAGATATTCATTCAGTAAATCATCATATCTTCTCAGTTTTACCGCGTGGTAACCACCGATAGAAGCTTTGAAATAAGACGTATTTGTTTCGCTCGTCGTTCCTAAAGTCTGGTTATAAATTCTGTAATGCTTTTTGTCTTTATCGGCAATGGTTTCTAATGTTTTATTGACATTTACCGTCGATAAAATAGATTCCAAATTCGGGTTGCCCTGAACTTTTTCAACCAATAATTCTGAACTTTCTGTCTGGAAAGGATTTTCAGCAAAGATTTTATCTACATAATTTTCGTCATTCAGATAGCGTTTATTTACTGTCCAAAGATCAAATAAACTCACTACTCCTATGATGACTAAAGCAATATTCTGATTTAATTTTTGCTTTAAAACCATAAATAAAGCTGCGGCTGCAATGGCAACGTAGATGAACGCTTTAATAGCATCAATTCTAAAAAGTTTAAATCTTTCATCCACCAGATAATCTAATAGGAAAGGTGGGAAGTATGTTTTTTCGCTTTCTGTGTGGAAACCTAATAAAGATTTACCTAAAACTAAAAGAATTAATAATAAACCTAGAGTTCCTCCGCTTACATACAAAAGAATTTTCTGTTTGTATTCCTGCGTCAGTTTTTCATCTGTGAAAAATCTGTAAAGCCCAACCATCGCAATCAACGGGAATAATAACTCCACAACCACTAAGATCGAAGATGGCGCTCTGAATTTATTATAAAACGGGACGAAATCAATAAAAAAGTCTGATAAAGGCATGAAGTTGCTTCCCCAAGCCAGTAAAATTGTTAAAATGGAAGCTCCTAAAATCCAGTAACGGTATTTTTTCCAGGCAAAAAAGAATCCTAAAACAGCCAAGAAACAAACGATGGCTCCCTGATAAGCAGGTCCCGAAGTTCCGGGTTGGTCGCCCCAATATGTTACTCCGCTGAAACCTTTAGAAATTCTGTCCATTTCAGCTTGTGAGCCTACATTTTCCTGAACTAATTCCTGAACTCTGTTCATCATTTCTTTTGCTTCAGGCTCCTGACTTCCGCCTCCCATTAGTCTTGGAATGAAAAGGTTTAATGTTTCCAGCTGCCCATAGCTCCACATCAGCATACTTTCTTTATCCATTCCTGAATTTCCTTCCGTATGGCTGTCGTTGGTTAAGATTTGCTTTCCTCGAACGGTTTCTTTCACATATTCAGAATTCGCCATGATTCTCTGAGAGTTCATACCCACTCCGATAATAGCTGAAGCAGCGATAATTCCCGAAGAAATTAAAAAATGCTTCATCGGAGTTTTTTTCTGAATCGCTCGGATAAGTTCAGATAAGAATAAAAATCCTAAAGCGATGAAAAGATAATACGTCATCTGCGGGTGGTTCGCTGCAATCTGAAGCCCCATGAATAGGGTAGTAACAATGAATCCCCAAATATAACTTTTCCTGATATAAACCAGTAAAATTCCGGCTAAAAGCGGTGCAAAATATTCAATGGTATTTACTTTTCCATTGTGTCCCGCTGCAATAATGATATAAAAATAAGTGGAAAGCCCGAAAAAGGTAGCACCGAGAAGTGCATATTTCCAGTTTCTGACCGCTACCATTCCCAAAAGGAAGAATCCGGCAAAAAGTAAAAAAAGATAATTAACTGGTCTTGG
>DKLU01000417.1:917-5934 GCA_002455915.1 Chryseobacterium sp. UBA6632 | reverse complement strand
ATAATTAACTGGTCTTGGAAGAAAATTCAGGTAACTGTCGACCTGCTTGATGATATCGCCCTCGAATCGGCTTCCCATCTGATAAGTCGGCATTCCTCCAAACATGGAATCACTCCAGTAGGTTTCTTTTCCGTAGTTTGCTCTGTAATCTAAAAGCTCTTTGGCACCACCTCTGTACTGAACGATGTCGTGCTGGAAAAGCTGTTTTCCTGAAAAAACAGGAGTGGAATATAAAAATGCTAAAACTATAAATACAACTAATGAAATTGCAATATATATTAAGTTTTTATTTTTCGCCATGCGTATGGTTATTATCTTTTTATTTTTCGGGATTTTACCTTTTATCTTTCGTTTCTTTTACCTCTTCATAGTCCACAGTTTCTGCGTCCCATTTCAATTTTTGATCGGTACTCTTATTCGAGTTTATATCCTGCTGACGGTTATTTTGATTGTTGTTGTTAAACCTGTAACTATAGAATGTTTTAAAGAAAATTCTCTTCAAAATATTCCAAACAAAGAAAATAATAATCGCGGTAAGTACCAACTCAAGAATGTACTTCATAATAAATTTAATTTTGATTTAAAGTTTAGGGAATCTGGTTTTTGGTTGCTGGTTTATTGTTGCTGGTTTATTGTTGATAGTTGTTGGTTTTTAGATTAATGTAAACATACAAACTCTAAAACCCTCAAACCCTATAATCCTCTCACTCAAAAACCTCCCTTTTACTCTTATTTCGCGGAAGGATTTACCATCACAGAAGAATTAGAAACGCTTTTCATCGACTGAGATTGTTTTCCGTCTGAAATGGTTTCAATCTGTGTCGTTTTCACACTGATATTCTGGTTGGTGATCCATCCTGTATTTTCGTCAAATTTAATTGTTCCGGTTTGTGACAATTCACTACTCAAACTGTGCGTCATTGGTCCCTGAGCTTTTTTCTCTGTTTTTTTAGGAATTCCACCTGTTACAGAAATTTCAGCCACTCCGTTTCCTAAGCTTTTCAAAACGTAGTTTGAAGTCACTTTTACAGAACCTGTAGGATCAGCGTTTTCAGAACTAGACCATTTTTCACCCACTTTTACTCCTTTTTTAGGAATAATCGTTAAGTTTTTATTGAATTGATCTTTCAACACTTTTTCGTTAAAGCTTTCCTTAAGGCTCGCTACAACGCTTTCTCTCTGGTTTTTATCTTTTACAACTTTGCTAAGAGAGTTCCCAACTTTAGCATAAACAGCATCAAAACCTGTGATCGAAATTACATTTCCTTTCGTATCCATCTTCATGTTCAGCTTATTTCCTGTAAGCGCTCTGTTGATGTTCCAGATCATTTTAAGATCATCCTCTTTCGGCTCCGGTAATTTTGTATCAACGACAAGCGTTTTCCCTTGTGATGACTGAGAATTTCTTTTACCGATAAGATTTAAAGTCATGTCGTATACATTTCCTTTAATATCATTTACAGTGAAAGACATTTCGTCTGTTGCTTCACTGGTTCCGTTCATGGTTTTTCCCTGAGGATCCGTCATTGTTTTTGTATCTCTCTGATACGTTGTTAAAGGATATGTTTTCCCTTTTTCCAACTTAAAACTTTGAGTAACTACGCCCGCAGAATCTTTGATCGCAGGATTTGCCTCTACTTTTGCAACAGAATCAGCCGGAACTTCTACCGTTACCGTTTTTCCTGTTTTTGGATCTACTTTTGTTACTTTCGTTGTTTCTTTTTTACAAGATACAACGGCTAGGGATGAGATAAGCGCAAGCGCTGCAATATTTTTCATTTGAATTTTTTTAATTTTATTTTTTACTACTTCAGTTTTTTTGCAAACCTTTACAGATTCGCAGTCATTTTTTGTCTTACGGCTTCGTATAAAATTGCTCCACAAGCGACAGAAACATTCAGAGATTGAGTTTTACCTTCAATCGGAAGTTTAATTTTATCATCCGCATGATGAAGAACTTCTTTAGAAATTCCCGTTTCTTCGTTACCCATTACAATCGCGCAAGGTTCTTTGAAATCTACATCATAAATCAATTTTTGAGCCTTTTCACTTGCTGCATATACAGAAATTCCGCTTTGCTGAAGAAAATCTACAACATGCGCTAAATTCGGTTCTTTACAGATTTTCACATTATAAAGTGCCCCCGCAGAAGTTTTTATCGCATCAGAATTAATTGGCGCTGCTCCTTTTTCAGGTATGATAATCGCATCAACTCCTACACATTCTGCTGTTCTACAGATTGCTCCAAAGTTTCTTACGTCTGTTAATCTGTCCAGAATCAATAAAAAAGGAGTTTTTCCTTCTTCAAATAATTGCGGAACAATATCTTCTATTTTTTGAAAAGGAACATCCGAAATGAATGCCACAACTCCCTGGTGATTTTTTCTTGTAAATCTGTTCAGTTTTTCAACCGGAACATAATTAGGGCGGATTTTATTTTTGGCTAAAATTGCCTTTAATTCTGCATAAATATCTCCCTGCAATGCGTTTTGCACAAAAACTTTATCAATTGTTTTTCCCGCTTCAATAGCTTCAATTACGGGACGAAGCCCGAAAATAAAATCGTCTTTTTTATCTGTCATTTTGATAATTTAAATAATGAAATGTCAATTGTCAATTTTACTTCGTAAGTCAATTTATCGTGTTGTACATTCATCTTTCACGATTCACTTGCGTAGCATAATTCACTTTTAACTATCTTCCTTTTTCTCCTAAAATTGCTCTTTTTTGTGCCATTACATAGCCGTAATGCAAGCTTTCGTGCATGTTGTTGAAAATAATGGCATCTTGTATACTTTTCAGATCCATCCCGAAACTTGTGGTGTAAGGGGTGTAATCTGAAAAGAAATCGCTGTCGTAATCTTTCATTAAAATCTTTGAAGTTTCTGTCAATAAAAACTCAAGATCTTCAACTTCTGATTTTTGAACATCCAAGTTGGGTAAAGTTCCTTTTTTGTAGGTTTCTATCCAATATTTATCAATTCTAAACGGATTTCCGCTTAGGTAATAATGCAGAAGCTGCTGAGTGGCAACGGTATGCGCAATATTCCAATAAACATTATTGTTAAAACCATCCGGAATCAACAAAAGATCTTCGTGAGAAGTATTCTGTAAAATCTCCAAAAGGTTTCTTCTAACTTGTCTGTGAGCTTGAAAATGATAATTCATTTTGCAAAATTTTTAATCACCAAAAATAGTTTAATAAACTGGAAATGACAATTTTTTAGCCGTGAGATTAATGCGGAAATTATTCACCGTTGTCTTTTTCAAAGAGATAAATGTTAAAGAAATTTTTCCAAATTGCTATATTTAAAGGAGAAATTTTGTTAAAATAAAAAACTGTAAAGTTCGAAAGATATTTTACTGAAACTGATCTAAAATCAAAAAGTCTCCTTTGAAAATGTTCAAAAAGAGACTTTTAATTATTTGAAAAGAGTTTTAATCTTTATTTTTTAATGATTTTATGCTTGAAAGTTGTTCCGTCTTTTAGAACAATATCTAAAATATAAATTCCTGCATTGTAAGAAGAAATGTCAATTTTGTTTTCCTTATAGCTTTCTGTCAGTTTTCTTCCATCTATACCATATACTGCAATTGAAGCTACATCAACGCGTGATTTTATATTGACAATATCAGACGTTGGATTGGGATAAATACTTACATCTACTGTTTTTACATCTTTTACATTTAAATTGTTGCTGCTTTTACCCTGCATGTAAACAGACAGGTAAACTTCTCCCTGTTGTTGATTAAATACAGCCGACGGAATAGTATGTTTCAGGGTGTGATTTCCCGCTGTCAAATTGGCAATCGTAAATCCTCTGATCGGAACTGAGTTTCCAGGACACCAGTTGTTCCAAGAAGTCCAGCTTGCAAAAGATTGAGGAGTTGTACCGTAAATTCCGTTTCCTTGCGTATTGTAAACTCGGTAAGGCTCGCATGAAATCCCTCCAGGTGTATACGTCAGCACCTGTACATCATCTATATAAGTGTAGTTTTGTCTTCTGATATATTCTTCACCGCCACTGTTTGCGCCGTGAGGAGTAGAGATTAGCGAAAAGTTAGCGTCTGTAACGGCCGCAGGTAAATTAAAGGTGACAAGTCTTACCGTTTCACCCGTAACATCTGTGCTGTCATAATTATTCACTCGGCTGTAGCTTAGCAAAGGGGTAAGGTTGTTGTAGTCTGTTGCTGTAGCACCTGTGTCGGTAGAGAAGAAGCTAAGACTTCCCGAGAAAACATCATTTCTTCCTGAGCATCCGCTTACCTGTGTGTTTGCGGCATAAGGCACTCCAAAAACATCCAATTCCATATACATATCATATGTGCTACGAAGTGAAGAATCGTGAAAAATACTGTATAAATTGCTTAAATTATAAGTGTACGGAACTTCCAACGGAGAACGGTTTTTGTTCATGAAAGGAGTGATATATCTGGCTACTTCAATTCTTTTCACATTCGCATCATTCATGGTGTATGTTGCCTGATTTTTAGGAACTAAAGCTAAAAACACCTCTCCCAGACGGTCATAATTATCGCAAAGCGCTCCAATAGTGACTCTCATTGCTATTTTCGCTTTAAATGAATTGAGTTCTGCATCTGTAAGTTTTCTTGCATATCTCGTGTTTCCAAGTCTTATTAATCCGGAAGGAACAGGAGTGGATACCGTTGCTGCATAACCATCATAGTATGTTGCCTGAGACATCAGGTCGAGTTGTGTTGTTGTTTGTGATTGGAACAGTCCTGCCGAAAATAAACTTAAAAAAAGTAGTTTTTTATACATGCTATTGGTATTTGTTGCAAATGTATTAAAATATGTAGTTAATTTTAGTATTTGTTGATTGATTTTTTAATATAAATGGTTTTTTATTGGTAATTGTTTAAAATTAAATGTATTTTTAAACTTTTTTGCTTTAAAATATCATTAATATTTAATATTTTTGATGAAATAATTTTAATTTGTTGTTAAAATCAAAACTTTAGTGCTAAATTCGCATAATGTTCCATATTGAATTTA
>DKLU01000417.1:0-805 GCA_002455915.1 Chryseobacterium sp. UBA6632 | reverse complement strand
TTATGAAAAGACTTTTATTTTTATCTTTACTATTAATTTCTCTAACTTTTAACGCCCAGATCAATCTGAATATCGGAAGCACAGCAGTGGGAACAGCTCCTGTAAGTAGTTTTTTTTCCTATTCGTATGTTCAGCAGATTTATCCAAAACAGGAAATTAATGCCAATTCGGCAGGAAATATTACAGGATTAACTTTCTATATTGATCCTTCTGCTACTATTAACGATTCTTCCAGCTGGACGGTTTATTTAGGGCATACAACAAAAACATCTTTTGCATCAGGAACTGATTGGGTTTCTTCTTCACAGCTTACTCAGGTTTTTTCAGGAAATGTAACGCGAAATGGCAATAAGGTAGAGCTTACTTTTACAACACCTTTTGCTTATAATAATACAGATAACCTATTGGTTGCGGCGAAAGAAAACGCACCAAGTATTGATATTAATAATTTTGATGAAGCTTTTAAAGTATATTCTCATCTTCCGTATTCTACGCTTTTCTATAAAGGTGATCTTGCAGTGGTAGATGTGGCAGCGCCTCCGGGAGGGATAAGAGCAGATTATAAGTCTGCCGTTACATTTGCTGGATTAACACCTAGCCCTACTCCGGCTTGTCCTTATATTCTAAGTCCTCTAAATAATGCGCAGGCAGTTGCTTTATCTCCTTCTGTTACCTGGTTTCCGGTTTCCGGAGTAGATTCTTATAAGGTTTCTGTAGGAACTAGTTCAGGAAGTACGAATGTTATCAATCAGCAAGTGGTAACAGGTACAAGCTTTTCTCCGTCGACACCTTTAAATCCTGATAC
>DKLU01000054.1:11537-17415 GCA_002455915.1 Chryseobacterium sp. UBA6632 | reverse complement strand
TTACATCAATCGATTTTGAAGAAGATATCAATGAGATTATCAACAAAATCATGGAGAGCGGATATTCCCGTATTCCGGTATACGTAGATTCTATCGATAATGTGATTGGTATTTTATACACGAAAGAGATCATTAGAGAATTTGTAAAGAGAAAGGGTGAACTGAATCACGAAGATCTTAAAGAACTGATGCGTGATGCCTTTTTCGTAGTTGGAAGTAAAAAAATCTCGGATCTATTGAAGATTTTCCAGCAGAAGAAGCAGCATTTAGCGATTGTTATTGATGAATTTGGTGGAACGGAAGGGATAATTACTCTTGAAGATATTTTAGAGGAATTGGTAGGTGAAATTCAGGATGAAGAAGACGATGAAGAGAAAATTGTTGATAAGATTGCCGAAAATACCTATTGGGTACAGGCAACTCAGCCTTTGGATGAGATTAACGAATTTTTACCTAAAAAATTACCGCTTTCAGAGGAAAGTGAGTACAATTCATTAGCCGGATTTATTCTTCACGCGTTGGAAGATATTCCTGAAGAAAATCAGGAGTTTGACATGGAAAATTATCATTTCAAGATCTTGAAAATGAATAATAAAAGCGTTGAGCTTGTGGAATTGGTGTACGAAGCACCAAATAATATCAATGATTTAGCCGAAAAAATAGGCGAAGTTTAAAAGAATTAAGAAAAATGATTTTTTATAACAGTATAAAAGATTACGACAATCCGAAACGTCAGTATGAAGAAGAAGTGTTGGTGCTTGACGATACGGATGAAGTGTATAAATTGGTGTTGCATAATGACGATATTCATACTTTTGATTTTGTGATCGATTGTCTGATCGAAATTTGCAAGCATACATTAGAACAGGCCGAGCAGTGTACCATGTTGGTGCATTATAAAGGCAAATGCACAGTAAAAACAGGCTCTTTAGATGTTTTGAAACCTATGCATGAAAGACTTATTTCAAGAGAATTAACAAGCGAAATAGTATAACATAATCCGGCAGTAATGTCGGATTTTTTTGTTAAAACTAAAATTTTTACCGTCTTTTATAAGTGAAACGGCTTAGTGAACCTAAAAAAATAATCATTTAAAACTCAGTAGACTTTGTGTTCAAAAAAGAATTGCTATCATTTGCTGAACAAAGCGCCGTTGCGAACGAAAGTATGCCAAAATAAATACTTAAATTACTAGCGAACCTAGCGTTAAAAAGAAAAAAATCCTTCATCTATAAAAATAAAACGGATGAAATTTTGTTTAAAAAACTACGCATCTTATTGCATCCTTTTTCCAGCTTTTAAATAAAATAGTATATTTGTAAAAACTATAAAGAAACAAATAAGAATGCTTGTAATAGGAATTGCAGGAGGTACAGGATCCGGCAAAACTACGGTTGTTGACAAGATACTTCAACAGCTTGATATCGAAGGAATGAATATCCTTTCTCAGGATAATTATTATCATGATAATCATAATCTTACGCTTACAGAAAGAGAAGCTTTAAATTATGATCACCCAAAATCCATCGATTTTGATTTGTTGATACAGCATGTAAAAGCGTTGAAAAACAACGAACCCATTGAACAGCCTATTTACAGCTTTGTAACCCACGGCAGAACAGGAGATCACGTTACTGTAGAGCCTAGAAATGTATTGGTGGTAGAAGGAATTTTGGTTCTTACCAACAAAGAATTGCTAAAGGAATTTGATTTAAAAGTATTCGTACATGCCGATTCAGACGAGAGGTTAATCCGAAGGATCAGGAGGGATACACAAGACAGGGGACGAGATTTGGGTGAAGTTTTACACCGTTATCAAACCACATTGAAGCCTATGCATCAGGAGTTTATCGAGCCTTCTAAAAACGAAGCTGATTTAATTATTCCCAACATGCGACAAAACTCCGTAGCGATTGATTTTTTAACAACTGTTATTAAAAATTCGTTGAGAAAACATTAAAATGAAAGAAAACAAACTTATTAAAGACATCCAGCCAAAGTCTGAGACTTTCAAAATTATTCAGAAATATGTTCTGAATAAGTATACTATTACTATTGGTATGTTTCTGGTCTGGATGATTTTCTTTGATAAAACTTCGTTTTTGGTAATCAATGAGCTGAATGGCGAGATTAACAAATACGAAGAACAACTTCAATATTATAAAACCGAATACGAAAAAAATGATACGTTTTATAAAAAATTGATGAACAATAAATCGGAAAAAGAAAAATACGCAAGAGAAAATTATTTCATGAAAAAGCCGGATGAAGAAATCTTTATTCTGGTAGTAGACAGTACGAAGGTGGCGAAAAAATAATTTGAAAGTGAAAAGTGAATAGTCAATTCGCTTCGCTTGTTAATTTTTTAAATGTAAATCATAAACGTAAAATGTCAATATGCGGTTAATTCAAAATTCACTTGTGAAACAAAATTGACGATTGACAATTCACATAATCCATATCCAATGTCAAATACAGCCTGGGAAAATCTAGTTAAAAAACAACTTAAAACTGATGATATTTATTCAGTTCTTTCAAAAGAAAATTTAGAAGGAATTGTAGTGAAACCTTTTTATGATTCGGTAGAAAAGCCTTTGGTAAATCTGCCAAAAATCGAAGAAAGCACGCATTTGGTATCAAGATATCACGAAAGTTTAGAAGAGGATGTATTTGCCTTTATTTTGGATCAGAATGTAGAAAATCTTGAACAGAAAACTATTTTCGTGAATAATTTTGATCTGGCGGGACACATCAGTCCGAAAGAGGAAGATCCGTATTTTTCCTTAATTGATGTTTTTGATGAAAAAGAAGCTACGATTAATGATCAGTTGGTGAAAGAATTATTGGCAAAACAATTTAGAAGAAACATTTGCGTAGATATTTCTCTTCATCAGAATGCCGGAGCAGCCATTTACCAACAATTAGGAATTGCTTTGGCGAAAACAAAAGAGCTGGTTGAAGTGTATGGTTCTGAAATTTTAAATAAATTAATTTTCAGAATTGCTGTCGGAGGAAATTATTTCTTCGAAATGGCGAAACTGAGAGCATTTAAAATGGTTTTCAATCAACTTTCAAAAGAATATAACTTAGACGAAATTCCCTATATTTTTGCAGAAACTTCTTTGAGAAATAAGGCTGTTTCTGATAACGAAAACAACCTTATTCGTTCAACTTTAGAACTGGCTTCTGCCATGATTGGCGGAGCTGATGCGATTTTCAGTAATAATTATTTAGTTGATAGATCAACAGATAATTCGGAAGAAATTTCTTTCAAACAGCAGATTGTTTTGGCTTATGAAAGTATCATTAATGTTTTTGAAGATGCTTCGAACGGAAGTTATTATGTAGAAGATATTACGCAGCAAATTGCAGAAAAATCTTGGGCTTTGTTCGTGGAAATTGAAGAAACGGGAGGTTATCTTGAGCTTTTAAAGCAAGGAATTATTCAAAAGAAAATCTATGATCATGCTGTTGAAGAGCAAAAATGGGTTGAAGAAGGCAAAATAAAGCTGATCGGAGTGAATTTATATCCAAAATTAGACATTAAAAAGTCTGTGGAAGAATTGTATAACGAAACAGAAATTAAAGCCGTTCGTTGGGCAGAAATGTTTGAATAAGTAATGATTATTTGATGCCACGAATGCTCGAATATATTTACTAAATTTGTATTCAAGCACAAATGAATCTTATATGAGTATTATTTATAAGGAAGAATCCTATCAGATTATTGGAATCTGTATGGATATTCACAATTATTTAGGTCATGGATTTTCTGAAATTGTTTATAAAGATGCGTTAGAGTTAGAATTTAGAAAAGCTAAAATATTCTATGAAAGAGAAAAAGAATATGAAGTAGTTTATAAAGGAATTGTTCTTCCTCATAAATTTTATGCAGATTTCGTAATTAATGAAAAATCATTTTAGAAATCAAAGGCAAAAGTCAAATTGTAGACGCCGATTTGGCGCAGGCAATTAATTACTTGAAAGTTTCTGATAATAAATTAGCATTGATTGTTAATTTTGGCGAATCAAAATTAAATTATAAAAGAGTCATTTTATAATTAACAACTATTAAAAAACAACTATTCGTGCATTCGTGGCATTCACACACTGAAATTCAAAAATACATCAATGCAAATTTAAACACAGATTTGCATTCATTATTGTTAAAAAAATCCCCCTTTCCTGAAGTTTCTATGCAAGAAATCGTTCAGCAGATCAAAGGAAAGCAGGTGTCACAAAAGAAATTTCCGTTTTTATTAAAGGATGGAATTATTTTCCCGCCGCAACTAAGTTTAGAGCAATCTTCCTCCGAAAAAACAGCTTTGTACAAATCGGAACTTTTAAAAGGAAAGAAGTTCATTGATTTAACCAGCGGTTTTGGAATTGATGCCTATTATTTATCTAAAAATTTTAACGAAATAACATTAGTTGAACAAAATCCTGAATTATTAGAAATTGTTGAACATAATTGGACAGTTTTAGAAAAGAAAGCAAGATTTATCAATCAAAAACTGGAAGATTTTCTGACTCAAAATGAAGAAACTTTTGATGTAATTTACCTCGATCCGGCGCGAAGAGATAATAATAAAAATAAGGTTTTCCTTTTGGAAGATTTGTCGCCGAATATTCTTGAAATTCAGGGAAAATTGTTGTCGATTTCTAATCAAGTAGTGATAAAACTCTCGCCTTTAATCGATTTAAAATACTTGGTATCCGTTTTACCAGGCATTTTCAGGATTGATATTATTGCTTTGAAAAATGACGTAAAAGAAGTGGTTGTCTTTTTATCAAAGGAAAATTCAGGAGAAATTACCTGCAACTGCGTGAATCTTGAAAGTGAAGAATCTGTTTTTACCTTTAAATTTGGAGAAGAAGAAAATGCCAAAGCAACATACGATGAACCTGAAAATTTGATCTATATCCCGAATAATTCAATACTAAAAGCCGGAGTTTTTAATTTAATTTCAGAAAGATTTGGATTGAAAAAGCTTCACCCAAACACTCATATTTACACTTCTCATGAAAAAATAAATGATTTTCCGGGAAGAATTTTAGAAGTTGAAGTTATTGATGCTAAACAGATTAAAAAGAAAAGTCAGTTTAATATTATTTCAAAAAATTATCCTTTAAAACCCGAAGAAATCAAGAAAAAATATGGTTTAAAAGATGGTGGCGAAAATTACCTTATTTTTACACAATCCAAAAAAGGAAAAATAATCATAAAATCAGTATAAAAATGTTGCCGAAAAATGTAGGATTTCTTAATTTTGGGCAATCAAAAATTGAAATGGGAAATTGCCTGTGGTAAAAGTTTAGCGAAACCGAAGCGATTCCGTAAAGACCTTAAAAAAATAAATTTTACATATGAAAAAATTAGTTCTATGTTTAGCCATCGCTACAGTTGCTGTTAGCTGCAAGAAAATTCAGGCGGGTGGAAATAAAAACATCATTAAGCTTGAAGAAGGCGCTGGAGCTGACAGATATTCTGAGGACGTACAAGGTGGCGGAGAAGGTCACGGTCATGAAGCTGCTGCTGCTCACAAAGAAGAGGCAACTGCAGAAAAACATGAGGCTGAGGCTCCAAAAGCAGACAGCGCAACGGCTGCAAAATCTGCTGAAGCAGAAGCTCCAAAAGCTGAACACTAATTATTAGTCAACAATATAAAGAATGTCTCGCAGATTTGTGGGACATTTTTTTTGAAGATTATTCCCGCTTTCCACTATATCTTTTTGGTTACGGCTCCGCTTCGCTCCGCCGCAACCAAAAAGGATGTCGTTCCAATCGGGGCTAAGGCGAAAGTCTGTTATTTTAAAGATAATCCCCCCTATTCAAAACGTTAAAAAATTCCCCTCCAATTGGAGGGGTGGCGAAAAT
>DKLU01000054.1:0-11443 GCA_002455915.1 Chryseobacterium sp. UBA6632 | reverse complement strand
TTTTGACGGGGTGGTTTTATCAAACCATTATCAATTATTTTTGGATGTATAAAACTACCCCGTCTTTTTGCTGCGCAAAAATCCACCCCTTCAGAGAAGGGGAATTTGGTAGTATTTATAATAATACGTGGCTAATCCGTGCATTACGAAATTAAGGAAAAGGCAAAAAAGTTAAAACATAACAAGCCTTCCACCCTCCAACTTCTAGCTTCCCTCCTCGTTATAACTCAAAACCTGAGGAAAATTATACGTTTTTGTTTGTTGCTGCGAGTCAAATTTTTTAAATTTATCAAAATAAAATTTTAAAATGCAAGAGACATTAAATTACATCAACGAAAACAAACAGCGTTTCGTGGATGAATTATTTGAGTTACTGAGAATTCCTTCTATTTCTGCAGATCCGGCGTATAAAGATGATGTATTGAAGTGTGCAGACGTGGTGGCAGAAAACCTTAAAAATGCAGGAGCAGATAATGTGGAAGTTTGCCAGACAAAAGGATATCCTATCGTTTTTGGAGAAAAAATTTTAAATAAAGACTTGCCGACGGTGTTGGTTTACGGACATTATGATGTTCAGCCAGCCGATCCTTTGGAATTATGGACAAGACCTCCTTTTGAACCTTATATCGAAAAAACAGAACTTCATCCTGATGGAGCAATCTTCGCAAGAGGTTCCGCGGATGATAAAGGACAGTTTTTCATGCATTTAAAAGCTTTTGAAGCGATGATGAAAACCAATGCTCTTCCTTGTAATGTTAAATTCATTTTAGAAGGTGAAGAAGAAGTTGGCTCTGTAAGCTTAGGCGATTTTGTAAATGAAAACAAAGAGAAATTATCTTGCGACTGTATCCTAATTTCTGACACACATATCTACAGCAACGAGCAACCGACGGTTACCACAGGTTTAAGAGGTTTAAGCTACGTTGAAGTTGAAATCGAAGGTCCAAACAGAGATTTGCACTCTGGACTTTATGGAGGAGCGGTTCCCAACCCGATTCATGTGCTTTCAAGAATGATTGCAAAATTAATCGATGAAGACGGGCAGATCACTATTGATGGGTTCTACGATAATGTGGAAGATGTTTCAGACGAAGAAAGAGCTGAAATGAATAAATTGAAAGACAATCCTGAAGAGTTCAAAAAATCAATCGGACTGAGCGGAGTAGAAGGCGAAGCAGGTTATACAACACTTGAAAGAACGTCTATCCGTCCGACTTTAGATTGCAACGGAATTTGGGGTGGTTACACAGGAGAAGGTGCTAAAACGGTGATTCCTTCTAAGGCTTCTGCTAAAATTTCTATGCGTTTGGTTCCTTATCAGACTCCGGAAGAGATTACGGAAAAATTCACGAAATATTTCCACAAAATTGCTCCGGATAACGTAAAAGTGAAAGTTACCGCACACCATGGAGGAATGCCATACGTTTTACCCACGGATACGAAAGAATTTTTAGCAGCTAAAAAAGCAATGGAAGCATCATTTGGAAAAGAAGTTCTTCCATTCAGAGGAGGAGGAAGTATTCCTATTACCTCAATGTTTGAACAAGTTTTAGGTGCTAAATCTGTTTTAATGGGCTTTGGTTTGGATTCAGATGCAATCCACTCTCCAAACGAACATTACGGATTGTTTAATTTCTATAAAGGAATTGAAAGTATTCCGTTGTTTTTTGAAAATTATGCTAAATAATAGCTGTTCATAAATCTATATCCCTGAGAATTTTCTTAGGGATATTTTATTTTTCATAATATTTAATTAAATGGTTGAAAATAATTGTTAATTTATAATTATTTTAATCAATTCATGGTGAATTTGTTTTTTTTAGAATTTGAAATTTGTTTTTTATCAGGTAAAAAATATTTTTGAAAATCTATTGCAATATATTATTCCGCAATAGAATGATGATAAACAAAAATTTTAATAAAAAAACAGTTCATTATGAAAAAAACTTTACTATTGGCTTCTGCAATTTTATTTGCGGCTAGCAATTTCAACGCGCAAACAACAATTTTTGAAGACAGTTTTGAAACGTACACCAATTTTGCAATTAGTGGAGTAGGAAGCTGGACACTTACAGATATTGATTTGCAAGATACCTATGGTTTTTCCGCAATTGATTTTGAAAACAGTGGTGAACCAAAATCTTTTCAGGTATTTAACTCTACTGCTACAACACCCGTTATGACAAGCTCTGCCAGTTCGAATTGGACAGCAAAAACAGGTGCAAAAATGATGGTTTGCTTCGCATCTGATTCTTCTCCTTGGAATAACGACTGGATAATCTCTCCACAAATGCAATTATTGCAAACCGGAAATACGCTTACCTTTTGGGCCAAATCGTGTGATTCTACTTATGGAAATGAAAAATTTACAGTGTATGTTTCAACAACCAATACAAATGTAAGTAGTTTTACAGCAATAAGCGCAACTCCTGTATCTTCTCCTGCAGATGCACAATGGCATCAGTATACCTATAATTTAAATGCTTATGCAGGACAAAATATTTATATTGCTATACGATGTACTTCACAAGATCAGTTTGGTTTTGCTATTGATGATTTTAAAGTGGTGGGAAATTCTGTATTATCCACAAATGATATTTCCTCGAGAGAAAAATCAATTTCAGTATATCCAAATCCTACGACTGACTATTTAACAATTAATTCTGAAGAAAAAATTGATAAAGCTGAAGTATTTGATGCGAGTGGTAGAAAAATTAATGTAAACTTTACAGATAATAAAGCTGATGTAAGAAACTTACAAAAAGGTGCTTATATTATTAATATTGAAACGAAAGCAGGAAAAACATCTAGCAAATTCATCAAGAAATAATTAAAATAACCATATTAGTTTAATAAAACGCTCCAACTGGGGCGTTTTTTGTTTTTACAATATGCATTACAATATTTCAAAGCTAATTTAACATAATAAAAAAATAAAAATAGAAAAAGAGAGTGTTTTTTTGAGAATTATTGTAAATAAGAAGAAAAAAGAATTAAAATTTATTTTAAAGGTGTTTTTATTAAATAATATTTTATATTTTTAAAGGAATTATAAAAATGTTATAACTATGAAAAAGCTTTTACTCTCATGCCTCTTGGGGTTAGGATTAACCTTGAATGCTCAGTACTCTTATACAGGAAATTTCGAAAACCCTGGTTTTTCAACTACAATCTATAAGCAATTTGGTGGTGGTACCCAAGCTACAGCTGCTGCCTGCGCCGGAACTTATGGAGGGCAGCTTGCTATTAGTGCTACGTATGCTTCAACGGGGTATATGATTGATCTTAGTACAATAGGACAGACAGGAAATGGTCAAAAAGTTGACGTGTCCGTAAGCTATAAAAAAGGAGCTACCGTTGCTGGAACCTTAAACTTAGCCTATTTTGAATATGTTGCAGCTACCGATGCATGGAATATCACAACTTTCGGAACACCAACTACCTTATCTTCTGCTGCTACAACATCTTGTACTCCATTGAGCGGAACTATTCCTGCAGGAGCTATTCAGCCTAATAAAATTTACGGAATAGGGGTATGGTTTGTAAGAAGTACAACGGGTTCAGGAAATATTTTTGTTGATGATATTGTAATTAATCAGGAGAATGTAACTACAATTCCAGCATGTACTACTATTTCCAGTCCAGCTAATGGAGCTACAGTATCTGCGGGAAATGTAGCGTTATCTTGGTCTAGTGTTGCTACCGCTGTAAACTATAAATTGAAAATTGGGACAACTTCAGGAGGCTCAGATATTGTAAATTCTACTGTTGCAGGAACGAGTACAAATGTGAGTTTAGCACCAAGTACAACTTACTATGCTAGCGTTACACCTTCAAACTCAAATGGGGATGCTGTTGGATGTTCAGAAATAAGTTTCTCAACAAACAGTACGATAGGATATTGCGGACCATTAACGGCTACTTCTACAGTATATCCTATTTCTTCGGTTACCTTGAATGGAACGACTAAAACTTCTTCAGCAGCAACAGGATCTCCTGCCTATGAGGATAATACAGGTACAATAATAAATGTTTCAGCAGGTGATACTTATCCAATTACCATTGCGGGAACAGGGCTTTCTCCAAATAGATTTGGCGCTACTGTATTTATAGATTGGAATAACGATGGAGATTTTAACGACAGTGGAGAATCTTATTTTACAACATCAGGAAGCTATATTGGTGCGGCTCTTAATTCAAATGTTTTAACCGGAAATATTGTGGTTCCGACAGGAGTTACCAATGGAAACAAGAGAATGAGAGTGAAGTATAATTTTAATTCATCAACTACAGCATTAGGAACTGCTTTATCTGACCCTTGTGGAAATTTAACCAATGGTCAGGCTGAAGACTATACATTGCTTGTAGGATCAGTTTTAGCGGTGAATAACGTAAAAGCTAAAACGTTAGAATTCGCTGTATATCCAAATCCTGCGAAAGATTTCCTATCAATAAAATCTGATGTCAAAATCAATAAAGTAGAAGTTTATGATGCGGGTGGAAGAAAAATAAATGTAAACTTTACAGACAATAAAATAGATGTAAGAAACTTAGAAAAAGGAGCTTATATTGTTAGCTTTGAAACAAAAAATGGAAAAGCATCTAATAAGTTCATTAAAGAATAAGTAAACTGACAAATGTTAGCTTAATAAAAACGCTCCAATTGGGGCGTTTTTGTTATTTTTAGGAACTTTAATATTTAAATTATGATAAAAAATAAAGTAGCATATATAACAGGAGGAACAAAAGGTGTTGGTTTCGGAATTGCGAAAATTTTACTTGAAAATGGTGTTTCAGTAGTGTTTTCGGGAAGAAAACGAGATGATGTGGAAAAAGCCGAGCAAGATTTAAAACAATATTCAGAAAACGTTTTAGGAATTGTTTCAGACGTAAGAAGCCTTGAAAGTGAAGAGGAAGCTGTAAAATACATTACAGAGAAATTCGGAAGGTTAGATTTTGTCATCGCTAATGCAGGTTTAGGGATTTTCAAGCCAGTAGATCAGCTTTCTGCAGAAGAGTGGAATGACATGATCGAAACGAATTTAACTGGTGTTTTCTATACTTTAAAAGCTTCTGTGGAAGAACTAAAAAAGTCTGAAGGCTATTACATCACCATTTCAAGTTTGGCAGGCGCTAATTTCTTTGAAAACGGAACTGGTTATAATGCTTCAAAATTTGGTGTGGTGGGCTTTACACAAGCTGCTATGATTGATTTGAGAAAATATAACATCAAATCAACGGTAATTATGCCAGGTTCTGTGGCAACAAATTTCAACGGAAATATTCCTTCAGAAAAAGACGCATGGAAGATTCAGCCTGAAGATATGGGGAATTTAGTTTTGGATATTCTTAAGATGAATCCGAGGGTTTTGCCTAGCAAGATAGAGTTTAGAGCAACACAACCAGGCAAATAGAGACTTCTAATGCGCTGAATAATAAAATAATAAGTATTATGCATGCATAATATATTTTTTATTTATATTAGCAAAAATTAATTAAAACTAAAATCGCTTCCGAGATATTAAAAACAACGAAGCAAAACGAACAAATAAATAGTACACATGAAAATATTAGTTTGTATTAGTAGTGTTCCGGATACTACTTCCAAAATCAACTTTACAGCAGATAAGTCTGCATTCGACAAAAACGGAATCCAGTGGGTTATTAATCCTTTAGACGAATTTGCTTTAACAAAAGCTATTAAATTACAAGAGTCTCAAGGAGCTACTGTAACGGTAATCAACGTTGGTGATGCTGCTACAGAACCGGTTATCAGAAAAGCGTTGGCCATTGGTGCTAACGACGGAGTAAGAGTAAATCTTGATCCTAAAGATAGCTATTCTACAGCAAAAGAAATCGCTGTTGTTGCTCAAAATGGTGGTTATGATTTAATCCTTTGCGGTAAAGAATCGATCGACTATAACGGTGGTTCTGTTCCGGGAATGGTTGCTCAGTTGTTGAATCAGCCTTTCGTAAACGCTTCTGTTGGTCTGGATGTAAACGGAAGTGAAGCTACTGCGGTAAGAGAAATTGAAGGCGGAAAAGAAACTATTTCTGTAAAATTACCTGCTGTAATCGCAGGTCAGAAAGGATTAGTAGACGAAAAAGATTTGATTATTCCAAACATGAGAGGGATTATGTCTGCAAGAACAAAACCTTTGCAGGTAGTAGAGCCTACTTCATCTGAAGTGAAAGTTCAGGGTGTTTCTTATGACAGTGTACCACCAAGAGCAGCAGTAAAATTGGTTTCTGCAGATAACTTGGACGAATTGGTAAGATTACTTCACGAAGAAGCGAAAGTAATTTAAGAGATCACAGGTATCAGATAAAAGGTAATAGTTTAATACGTACTTTTTAACCTAATCCCTAAAACCTAATCCCTACAACCTAAAAATTAAAAAAATGGCAGTATTCGTATACGCAGAAAATATAAACGGAGTTTACAAAAAAGCGGCTTTTGAGGCAGTTTCTTATGCTAAAGCAGTGGCAGATCAGGCTGGAGATACAGTAACAGCAATCACAGTAAACCCTACAGATTCTTCAGATTTATTATACAAATATGGAGCGTCTAATGTAATCAATATTAAAGACGAAGGTCTTAAGAATTTCTCGGCTAAAGCTTATGCTCAGGCTGTAAACGAGGTGGCAAACGGAAATATTATCGTTTTCCCTCACACAACAGATGCTTCTTCAGTAACGCCAATGTTGGCAATAATGAACGGACATTCTTTAATTACAAACGTATTGGAGGCTCCTGAAAGTCTTTCTCCGTTCCAGGTGAAAAGAAAAGCATTCTCAGGAAAAGGTTTCATGCATGCAAAATCTGAAGGAGCAGCAGTTATTTTAACAGTTTCTCAAAATGCTTTCGGAGTTAAAGAAAATGCAGTTTCAGGTTCTGAAGAAGTAAAAAATCTATCAGTTGCTAATGAAGATACTAAAGTGATTTCTCACGAGCAAAGCTCAGGAAAATTAGATTTGAAAGAAGCTGAAATCGTAGTTTCTGCAGGTAGAGGATTGAAAGGTCCTGAAAACTGGGGAATGATCGAAGATTTGGCAAACGTGTTAGGAGCAGCTACAGCTTGTTCTAAGCCGGTTTCAGATATCGGTTGGAGACCTCACAACGAGCACGTAGGGCAAACAGGTAAAGCAATTTCTCCAAATCTTTACATTGCAGTAGGTATTTCGGGAGCTATTCAGCATTTAGCTGGAGTTAACTCTTCTAAAACTATTGTGGTAATCAACAGTGATGCTGAAGCACCATTCTTCAAATCAGCAGATTACGGAGTGGTAGGAGATGCTTTCCAGATTATTCCTGCATTAACGGAGAAAATTAAAGCTCTTAAAGGATAAGATAATTTAATTGTGAATCATCAATTTGCTAGGCTTGTTAATTTTAACTAAAAAAATTCACTTGTAAAGCAAAATTAATTTATAAAATAAATTCACAATTATCAATCGCACAATTCACATATAAAAGCCCTTTCCGGGCTTTTATTTTTGTTTAAAAAGTAAAAACTACTTTGAAAAATTAGTATATCTTTGTAGCTATGGATTATAAACAGCTAATCATTCGCGGAATATCGTACAGCCAGACCCAATCAGGGGCGTACGCATTGTTATTGGAACATGAAGAGACACATATAAAATTACCTGTTGTTATAGGAAACTTCGAGGCACAATCCATTTCTCTTGGTCTGGAGAAAGACATTCATCCGCCGCGTCCGCTTACTCACGACTTATTCACAAAATTTATAGTTTCTGCCAATTTCGAATTGGTTTCAGTAATCATTTATCAGATTGTAGATGGCGTTTTCTTTTCGAATATCAACTTCAAAAATAAAGCGACAGACGAAGAATTAATTCTTGATGCAAGAACTTCAGATGCTGTGGCAATGGCGGTGAGATTTGATGCTCCTATTTTCACAACTCAGCAAGTGTTGAACGAAGCAGGAATTCTTTTGGAATTGGAAGATGTGGCTAAAGAAGAGCAATCGTTTTCAGAAACAGTTCAGGCAGAAGATAGTTTAACTTCTATTTCTATGGAAGAGCTTCAGAAATTATTAGATGAAGCGGTGAAAGAAGAAGATTACGATACTGCTTTGGAAATTCAGGAAGAAATAAAAAGGAGAAAAAAGAAAATTGACTAAAAGAGATATTTTATACTAACTATGAATTTAAAACTACGACTTACCATCCTTAGTTTTCTTCAGTTTTTCGTTTGGGGAGCGTGGCTGATTACGATGGCTAATTTTTGGTTCGGTACAAAGCATTGGGACGGGGCTCAGTTTGGAGCCGTGTTCGGAACAATGGGAATTGCTTCCATTTTCATGCCAACCATTACTGGAATTATCGCCGACAGATGGGTGAATGCAGAGCGAATTTTTGCAGCTTTACACGTTCTTTACGGAATTGTCCTTTTTATTTTACCGAATTCTGGCGAACCGGGTTCTTTCTTTACAGTGATGCTTATTGCGATGTGCTGCTATATGCCGACGATTGCGCTTTGTAACTCTATTTCTTACACGATTCTTAAAAACAGCAATCTGGATGTGGTGAAAGATTTCCCACCGATTCGTGTTTGGGGAACCGTAGGATTTATCGTTGCGATGTGGATTACCAATCTTACAGGAAATAAAGCAACTGAAGGACAGTTTTATATTGCCGGAGCAGTAGCTGTTTGTTTAGGAATTTACGCTTTAACGTTGCCTAAATGTCCGCCACAGAAATTGATTGATAAAAGTGCGCCTTTATCGGAGCAATTAGGTTTAAATGCATTTAAACTATTCAAAGATTATAAAACGGCATTGTTCTTTTTATTCTCGATGCTTTTGGGAGCTGCATTACAGCTTACCAACGCTTACGGAGATGTATTTTTGAGTGAATTCGAGCATTTCCCAAAATATGCAGATTCTTTCGTAGTACAAAGATCAACGATCATCATGTCGATTTCTCAGGTTTCTGAAACATTATTTATTTTGGCAATTCCTTTTTTCTTAAAAAAATTCGGAATTAAGAAAGTAATGTTGATGTCTATGCTAGCTTGGGTTTTAAGATTCGGATTCTTCGCTTACGGAGTTCCTGATGGGTTTGGATTAAGCTTAATTATCCTTTCATGTATCGTTTACGGAATGGCTTTCGATTTCTTCAATATTTCGGGCTCGCTTTTCGTGGAAACTACTACTGACAAGAAAATTCGTTCTTCAGCACAAGGTTTATTTATGATGATGACCAACGGTTTTGGAGCAGTTTTCGGAAGTTATGCTGCGGGTTGGGCAATTGATAAATTCTTTACCCACAGATTTACGACGGTAAATGATTTGTCTACCTATTTAGAAACAACTCCTAATAATCCAACTTTCCTGGAAATTCTTAAAAATGGATTCAATTCTGCGGTAAATCCAGACGGAACTTTATCACAAATTGTTCAGGTAAAAGACTGGCAAAATATATGGCTGACTTTCGCTGCTTATGCATTGGTTTTAGCTATTTTATTTGCTGTATTATTCAGACACAAACATAATCCTGAAGAGGTTTCTGCTGTAAAGCATTAATTCAATTCAATGATTAATAAAATATTAAGTTGCATTTTCGAAAGAAAGTGCAATTTTTTTATGTCTAAGATGCAAAGATTTTCTTGAAAAAGATTAATTAAGATGCAAAAATAGATTCCAAAAAAATATTTTTCTTATTATTTTAATTTTTAAATAAATGAATAAAAACGATATTTATTATTAAATCGTTAAATTTATATTAAATATTTTGAAACAAAGAGGCGTTGAAATGTATTTGAATTGATTTTGAAACACAATGATTACAGCTGTATTTTTTTTTGTATTTTGGCACTTTAAGAAATATGAAAAATATTCAGTTATTAGGTTTAGTATTGGTGGTTGTAGGCAGTTTTTTGCCACTGGTTCACGTTCCTATTATCGGGAATTGGAATTACTGGAAACTCGACCATTATTTAGCAATCGCATGTTGGATTCTTTCTGCATGTGCCTTATTCGGTATTGTGAATAATGGAAAAAATATCGTTCGCATTTTTGCTGCTTTATTAATCTTATTATTCATATTTACATTGGCTGCCGTTAAAATGCAGTCGATGCAGTATTTTAGCTTTTTACCCTTCAAATCATGGCAGGAAACCTTTGCCGGTGTTGTAAAACTAAGATGGGGCTGGCTCGTTGAATTTTTAGGAGCTTTTATTATGCTTTTCGTTACAAATAAAAATAAATAAACAGACACAGATATGAACATTTTTAAAGTATTCGCAGTTGCGGCATTGGTTTTAGGAACTACACAAATTAATGCTCAGAAAAAGAATAAAGAAAATACGCCTAAAAAAGAGGTGACACAACAGAAACCTTTAGATAATCCTGTGAAATGCAGCAATATCAAAGAAGGTACGTTTTTACGTATTAATTATCCTCAGAACCTTTGGTATATGACGATTAAAGATAATGTTCAGACAGAATATTACAACAACGGAAAAGATTATATAAAATCTACGATGGTTTTTGTAGACGATTGTAATTATAAGGTAATTGTATTAGAGAAAACTGAAAAGGAAAATCCTGTAAAAGTAGGAGATATTTATTCAAACAGAATATTTGCTACACAGGATAATTTTATAAGAATCGAAAGCGTATTGAACGGAGAAAAATACGATTTACCTTTAGAAAAGGTTGCAGAAATCAAAAAATAGAAAGAAAAATAAGCCCCAAAAGCTTACTACAAATAAAATTAAAATAGAATTATAAAAATGAAAGAAGTATTCATCGTTTCCGCAGTAAGAACTCCAATGGGAAGTTTCTTGGGAAGCTTATCAACCGTTCCGGCTACAAAGTTGGGTTCTGTTGCTGTAAAAGGAGCATTAGACAAAATTGGTTTAGACACTAAAAACGTTCAGGAAATCTATATGGGGAACGTTCTACAGGCGGGTGAAGGACAAGCTCCGGCTCGTCAGGTTGCTTTAGGAGCAGGACTTTCCATCGAAACTCCATCTACTACGGTAAACAAAGTTTGTGCTTCAGGAATGAAAGCGGTTACTATGGCGGCACAGGCGATTAAAGCAGGTGATGCAGATGTAATTGTAGCTGGTGGTATGGAAAACATGTCTTCGGTTCCTCACTATTATAACGCAAGAAATGCGACCAAACTAGGCGATGTAAAAATGCAGGACGGAATGGTTTTAGACGGTCTTACAGACGTTTACAACAAAGTTCACATGGGAGTTTGTGCAGAAAAATGTGCTACAGATTATCATATTACAAGAGAAGATCAGGATAATTTTGCAATTGAATCTTACAAAAGATCAGCAAAAGCTTGGAGTGAAGGAAAATTCGCTGATGAGGTGGTGCCGGTATCTATTCCACAAAGAAAAGGAGATCCTATTATTTTCGCTGAAGATGAAGAATATAAAGCGGTAAACTTCGACAGATTG
>DKLU01000052.1 GCA_002455915.1 Chryseobacterium sp. UBA6632 | reverse complement strand
TTATAAAAACAAAAAAAATCATCATGGGCTGGAGCTATAGAAAAAGAATCAAGATAATTCCCGGACTTCATTTAAACATCAGTAAAAAAGGAGTTTCCACAGCGATTGGTAAACGTGGTGCAAGTGTAAATTTCAGTTCTTCTGGAACGAGAGTAAACGGAGGATCCGTTTTTAAAATTCTGAAAAAATTATTTTAGTTTAAATTTAATTGGAAAAAATCCTTGTCCAGATTAAAACCTTGACAAGGATTACAACATTTATCATTTAAATTTTAGGAATCTCAACTTCCAAAATCATCAGTTTATATTCCGAAAGCTGATTCATTAAATAAATATCCTTCCTGAAAAATCCGTATTCTTTAAACAAATTTTCATAATATTCTACGCCCAGCAAAAGATTTTGCTTAAAAGCATTCCGTTTTTTCACTTGGGCGTTGGTCATATTTCCGGTGAAGTCATTGAGTTCTTTCTTCAAATGTTCCACATACATTTTAAGCTCATTGATAAACATATTCGGACGATTTTTATCCCCTAAAATATCATCATTTCCGTAAATATGCTGAACCATTTTGGAAAGCGAAACTTCCTGATCAAAAAAAGCAAGATTAGGTCCCGGACAAATCACGACGCCCTGTTTTTCACCTTTTATTTCTAGATTATTTTCAAGATAAGCAGAATTAACCAAACCTACACACAGACAGGCTTTTTCAGCTATTTTTTCTTTTCTGTTTTGATATTCCATCTCATTCAGCTGCTGTTTTTCCGTTTCCAATTCAGCAAATTTAATATCCTGAAATTTTTTAGAAGCTGTGCAAATTCCTTCCGAAGAATATTCTTTACTCAGCGCCAACAATTTTTTCGGGCAAGAACTTCCGTAACGGTTTTTCTTTTCTTTTTCCTGCCTGATTCTCTCATTGGATGTACCTTTAACGGTATTAAAAGGAACGCCCAGCGGCGAAAGGTTACTCAGATAAAAATCTTTTTCTTTAGATTGTAAAAGCAAATTTCGCGTTTCAGAATCCACCGAAGTCGCTTCAGGAACAAGTAAAAACGGGGAACCCCAACCGATACTGTCAACATTGTAATGCTGCAAAAGAAAATCATGTTCTTCCGATGTTCCTACGCCGCCTTGAACGGTGATTTTCATTTCAAGAGGTGTGAAAACTACAAACCTTCCTTTCTGCTCTAAAGCTTTTATCATCAATTGATGTGCAGAGTCGATCAGTTCATTCTTCTTTTGCTTAAACTCTTCCATAATCGGTCCTAAAAGCAAGCCTTCGGTTGCAAAAGCATGCCCACCGCAATTTAAACCAGATTCAATTCTGTATTCGGAAACCCAAAGTCCTTTTTTTGCTAAAAAATTTCCCTGAATCATCGCAGAACGAAAATCACTGACTTTAAGAATAATTTTCTTTTTCAGCTGACCATTTTCATTGGGAAAAAAATCATCAAATTCTTCGATATAACTGTATAATCGAGGATTCATTCCTGCAGAAAGTACCATGGAAGAAGATAATTTACTGTTCGCAAAACCGCGTAAAGAAGCATGGGCATCATTATAGATTACAGGCAATTGCTGTTTATCTTTAAAATTGTCCTTGTCCACTTTCGTCATGATATTAACATCAATACTTCCGGGAGAAAGATGGGTTTCGATGAAATTTTTAATGGTAGAAGCCAGTTCGGTCCGGTTCAGAAAATTCTGCAAACCGTCTTTCAGCTCTGAAGTATTGGGAAGCATTTCCATGAAGCTTTTCAGAGCCGTTCTGTTTTTGGAAATCTCTTCTTTAAATGCCTCAAATTTTTCATTCACGATATCATCTACCATATCAAGATAATCGGTAATTCTCTTGGCGCGGTAGTCGTCTATCTTTGTTGAAATACTTAAGTAATTCAGATTAAACTTCTTACTGTAAAAATTTTTCATTTTTTCTATAATCTCATCATCAATTATAGAAACTACGGAAGATATTCCGTATTGTGCCACACGAATAGGACTATCTATCGTATACGCTAATCCCATTACGGGAATATGGAAATTGTGCAAAGGTTTTTTGATCATTTTTATATTAATTAAATCAATTATTTACCTCTAAATTCCCATCAACTAATTCACTGCCGCAAAAGTATTGGATTTAAATCAATTATGCATTAAATAATAAAAATATTTCTACAAATCAGGTAAAAAATCATCCGCAAAATCTTTCAAAACCATTAATTCTATTAACAATTCGTTAAAACAACCTTAATCTTATATTCAAAGGATTTTCTAAACTACCGTTTAATTTTGCCAGAATTTAAATCTAAAGAAAGAAAAGTGAAGAAAATTTTAACTTCTGTTTTATTGTGTGCTTCTATTTATTTTTATGCGCAGAGTGGTACAGTTTCAGGGAATATTAATGATGATTCTAAAATCGCATTGCCCGGAGCCAAAATCGCCCTGACACCGGGGAATATTTACACCACATCAGACGAACACGGAAATTTTATTTTCCTGAATGTGCCTGCCGGAACTTATACCATGAAAGTAGATTATTTAGGCTACGGAGCGCATGAATACAACGTAACTGTAGAATCTGATAAAAATACAAAACAGAATATTGTTTTTGCTAAAAAAGAAACAACCATTCAGGAAGTTGTGGTAAGCGGCGGAACGCTGAAAAACCAGGCAAGAGCTTTAAATAAACAGAAAAACAACGCCAATATCACGAATGTAATTTCTTCTGACCAAGTCGGTCGTTTTCCGGATGCCAATATTGGTGATGCTTTGAAGCGTGTTCCCGGAATTACCATTCAGAACGACCAGGGGGAAGCGAGAAATTTAATTATCAGAGGTTTGGCGCCTAATTTAAATTCTGTAACCTTGAACGGAGACAGAATTCCGTCTGCCGAAGGTGATAACAGAAATGTTCAGATGGATTTGATTCCTTCAG
>DKLU01000053.1 GCA_002455915.1 Chryseobacterium sp. UBA6632 | reverse complement strand
AGGCTGATTCTAACCAGAGATTCAAATTTGGAAACTAAAGGGCAATGGCTGATGACCAAGTATGATAATTATGGAAGAGTAATTTCCACAGCTATTATCAAAGGGCTAAGCCGAACAGAGTGGGATAGTATTCTTAAAAATCTTGTAATTGCGGAATCAAGAACCACTGCTGGTTATACAGCAAATGGGATGTCTATTTTTTATACGAATAATTATTTTGCTACAGATGTTCAGTCGATATTGACAATTAATTACTATGATACCTATCCTTCGTATAGTTTTAATCCTTCGTTTCCCGGAACAATTTTAAATGAGCCTCTTTTAAAGGACACTCCTGATGCACAGGGTTTAAGTACAAAAAGTCTTCCCGTGATGAGTTTGGTTAAAAATATCGAAGATGATAACTGGACGAAAAATTATACCTATTATGACACAAGAGGAAGGGCGATTGGATCGTATTCTATCAATCATTTGGGAGGATATACCCGATCTTATTCCAAGCTTGATTTTTCGGGAGTTCCACAAAAAACAGAAACTCAGCATATCCGAAAAACGGGAGAGGCAGGAATTATGGTGAAGGAACGTTTTGTGTATGATCAACAAAACAGATTGCTGCAGCATTATCATCAGGTAGATAGCAAACCGGAAGAATTGTTGGCCGATAATAGTTATAATGAGCTTTCACAGCTGAGCAATAAAAAGGTGGGAAATAATCTTCAGAGTATTGATTATGCTTACAATATTCGAGGCTGGATGACGGGCATCAATCCTGGGGAAATGTCGGTTCCTGATTTAAATGGAAAACTGTTTTCTTATAAAATTAAATACAATCAGAAAGAAGGAATTAGTTACCCAACTTCTCAATTTTCTGCAAAAGAAGTTAAGCCGAAATACAACGGAAATATTGCCGAAGTAGACTGGCGATCGGTTGAAAATATCGGCAATAATCCTTCCACCACTCCGAAAAGGTATGGCTACGTTTATGATGGTTTAAACAGGCTGACGGCAGGATATTATCAAAATCCGAACAACCCTTCCAGTGCTGAAAATCTAGAATCTTTGGCTTATGATCTGAATGGAAATATTACGAGCCTTTACAGAACATCGGTATTGCAGGGAACAACTGCGATGGAAATTGATGATTTGGACTATACTTATAAAGGAAATCAGGCAATTAAAATAAAAGATCATAGCAATAATAAGACGGGTTATGAAGGAGTGGATGGAGGTCCTATAATGTATGATCTAAATGGTAACATGAAGATGATGTTGGATAAAAATATTGAAAATATTACTTATAATTATCTGAATTTGCCAAATAAACTCAACTTAACAATCTACGAAGAGAATAAAAACATTGTCATTAATACCCTTTATGGAGCCGATGGCAGTAAGCGAAAGAAAGAAAATATTACAAATATTTCAGACTTTTTAGGAAATGGCAGTTCAACAAGTGAAGTGACAGATTATCTGGATGGTTTTCAATATTTAACTAAAACATATTCCAATTCAGGAGGTGGAGGTATTGAGATATTATCCAGACCATCTGAGACGAACTATGCATTAGAACAGCAAGCCTATAGAACAGGATCTCCATTTGATACAGATACAGATCCTACTATTAATCCTCCTCTTGATCCTGGCATTACTCCTTTCCCTGAAAAAACTCCAGACTTGCAGTTTTTCCCAACTGCGGAAGGATTTTACGATTACAAAAATGATCAGTATATTTACCAGTATAAAGATCATTTAGGAAATGTAAGGGTAAGTTTCGCGAGAAACAGCGCAGGCGTTATTGAATTGAAGGATAACAATGATTACTATCCTTTTGGTATGAATCATTTAAAAACTGGTACATCTTATTACGGGGTTGGTAATTATCAGAATTACAAATACAACGGAAAAGAGCTGCAGGAAACGGGAATGTATGATTATGGTGCAAGATTTTATATGGCTGATATTGGGAGATGGGGTGTTATTGATCCAAGAAGCGAATATACGCACGAAGCTTACAGTTACGTTTGGAATAATCCTATAAGTTTTAACGATCCAACAGGTATGAGTGGAGAACTTTTTGGATATGGTGGTCCTGAAAAGAAAGATCCTCCTGTTAGAACCGTAAATATTGAGCCTGTTGTTATTACAATTTATAGACCTGTAAAACTTGAATCACGTGGATTTGATTTTTCATCAACTGCAGTTTTAAGTAGTATTGCCATGACAGGAAGTAGATATCCTAATCCTTACACTCTTGCAGTAGCAGGACTGGCAGGTATAATTTTGTGGAATACTCCTAAAATTTATCAAGCCACAGAAGCATGGAGAAAGGATGAAATGACAATAGATCTTTCCCCTAAAGCTTTGCCTGCTCATTTTGCGCAGGGGCAGGATTTGACAGATGAGGATATAAATGGTCAAGAAGTACCAAATGAATCCAAAGATAGTACTTTGTATTTATCTAAAACTGGTAAACGTGCTGTTGACAATAGAATAACAGATATTTCGCAAGCAGAATTTGAGAAAAATCTTCAGGAATCTGGATATAATAAAACTCAGTCCCCTGACGGAAAGAGAACTACTTATACAAAAGGAAATAAATCATATACAGTGCGTAAAGATAGTAAAGAAGGAAGCCCAACCGCCGATTTTAGAAATAATCCCAATGGTACGGGTAAAACAGATTTAAAAATAAGATTTAAGCCTTAAACCATGATAGAATTTGTCGTAGATATAGAAAATTATAAAAAATATAAAAGTAGATTTTCAGAGTTATTTGATACACAAAAAGAGTTTGAAGAAAACCCTTTTAAAGAAAACTTTAAATATTTTCTTTCGTTTGATTTTGATTACATATTTGATGAAATCTTTTTCTCATTACTAATCAACTTTTTTAAAAGTATTAATGAGCTAAACATTTTATTTTATACAACTAATCCCATCCCTGATGAATATTATAATTACTTTAAAAGATATAATATTTTTGAATTTGACATTGGAAATACATTCTCAGAATTTGAAGATATTATATACCAAGGACCCAATGATGAAACAATAAACTCAATCGGAATAAGCGTAAATGACTTTGCCTTATTTTCATTCAAATCAGATGATTGGGGGATTTTAGGATCTCGAGAACTAGAACTGGGCATAGTAGGTTTTTCAAATTTAGAGATGAAAAATAACTTTTTAGATATTTTTGCTAATGAAGATTTTATTTTATCACTAAAAGATAATATTTCTATTTTGAATGACATCATTAACTTTAATGAAAGACAAAATATTATTTATAGATGTATTATGGATAATTTTAGAGATAAAGGATAATATATCAAACCTCTCGCTGGCGCGAGTGTCTCACGTTCAACTTCAAATAAAAAAACAGGCTGTCTATAAAAAGACAGCCTGATTTATATAAATATATCTCAAAATGAAACACCCTACTTTTTCATAAAATACTCAAAATAAATACAGCTACCCATCAGCCCTTTTGCGGTTTCGGTATCCGAATACTGATTCTTTAAAATAGCAAAATACGTTTTGTATTTTTCATGCTTGGTGGTCGTCATTTGCAGATCGTGAGCGGCATTTTTCTCAGACCATTTAGGATCAGAATAATCAATATTAGCAGGATTTTTTGCCTCATACTGATAATATTTTCCTTGCTCGGCACTGGCCATCTGGAATAATATTCTTGCTTTTTCCTCTTTATTGTTTGACATGTTAAGCGCCTTTTGATAATAATTAATCGACAAGTCAAAATTATCAGGCTCAATATACGTAGTGTCCAAAAAGTTTTTATAGTAATATTGGTACGGATTTTTGCGATCGGTTGTCCAGAAATCATACTTTCCACCATTGCTGTTGTCGACATCCATCACGAAAACCTGTCTGAAATATCCTAAAACAGAAGTGTTATACAAAACATTTCCGATGAGCTGATTGGCTTTGGCCGACTTCTCATCCTTCCCGTTTCCAATTTGTTTAAGCTGAACCAGAGCATTGGCCAGTTCCAGTTTATTCATGTTGGGTTTAATGAAAGGGAAAAGGCTGTAATCTTCTGCTTTCATACTTTGGTCTTGTGGACTCTCAAAACTTTCCCAAGTATTATGCCCGAAAATCAGATTTGAAATATTGTGGAAACCGTCATAATTTTTGCCGTCATAGACTAACTTTTCATAATTTCCGGTTAGTGGATTGTAGCGCTCATAGTTTTCTCTTGGGATTCCGGCGAAGGTCTGCGCTTTTTCATAATACGATTTCGCTTTGGCAAAGTCGGCCGTTCTCATCGCCCTGTCACCATAGATCACACTGAAAAACGCATCCACATTCCCTACATTATCCATGTTTTTAGAAATGATCTGTTGCTCAAACTGAGTCTTATTCGGTTTTCGGTAAAATTCTTCCACACTTTTAACCAAGCTGGAGTTCGGATTGTACTGAAGATCCGACAACTTATTATTCATCAGGTAAGATTTTCCATCTTCACCTTGCAGGAAATAACGGTTGGCCAAAACATCTTTTAAGAAATCTGCGGTTGATGGTGCGGTTCCATATTCATCATACTGATTCGTGCTATCTTTTTTTATCGGTTTTTCCACAAAATATTCAGCATAATCTTTCATGAGATGATCTTCATATTTTGCATCAATTTTAGGTTGAGAAACAATATCGTTCAGCACTTTCATTCTTTTAATTTCCTCAAGATATTCCGGATTGGTGGTTTTAATATCTTCTAAAATCTCAGTACTCGCTTTATAATCTTTTTTCAAAAACATCAGGTAAGCATCGGCGATCTGCCAATATTCATCCTTCGATTTTTCTTTTGTTTTAGAAGCAAATTTCTGCAAATCATCCAAAAAGTCTTTTTGCTGGTCATTTTCAGACCCGTAATATGAATCGTTTTTAGAATATACCGGAATTCTATTCGGGTTATCCAGCAATTCATCATCACTTTGATCGGCTTTACTTCCTGTTTCTCCTTTTGATTTTGAACCTCCGAAAAGGTTTTTAAAGAATCTCACAATCTTCTGCCAAAAAGATAATTTCTCCTTTTTAGGTTCAGCAGTTTCAGTATTTGTTTTATCTGAATTGTTTTGTGTAGAATTTTTAACCGCAGTTCCATTTTCAGCTGAAGCATAATAGTAAGTTGGAAGATAACTTCTTTCAATTTCATTAATGCTCCTTGCCGCCATTACTTTCAGGATTTCCGAATCAGGGTTAATGTCATACATTTTTTCCATCAAAGGAATCGGATTGGTAAAATCCTGATAGCCTAAAAGAAAATACGCAATGTTTTTTTCGTCGTTCGTATTCGCTCTTTTTAAAATATTATTAAATGAAGCGGTATCAGAAAGCTGCATCGAAACAAAGGCAGATTCTTTACGGCTTTTACTGTCTTTAAAAACCTGAAAAAAGTTCCAGTTGGCTTCGCTATTCATATCCATCCCGCGTTGTGCGCCGGCAAGCTGATCGAGTGCCATGATGTAAGGTGCACCTTTCAGTTTGATGGGAGCGACATAGGTTTTAAAAGCCTGAGCCGCGGCATCGTAATTTCGGGTGTAATGATTAAAACGCACGAGCTGGAAACCGTAACGTTGTTTGATTTCCGGATTTTTGGCAGCGTTATAAAGTGACGTTAATGCAGCAATCGTTTTATTGTAATCAAGATTGGTCGCATTTACATCTTTCTGATTTTCGCGATAATAAAAAGAATCCGCACTTTCAATATAATTGATTTTCATATAAGGCTCCAGATATTTAGCCTCAATCAGATAATCAATTCCTTCTGTATATTTTGTGTAGAAACCCGTTCCCAGTTTTTTAAGCAGTTGGTTGTTGGGATTTCCTTTTTTTAATTCATTTAAATCATTCATGCTCATTTTATTCACCAAAAACAACGTTTCGGAGTAGCTGAGCTGATTGTTAAAATATTTTCTCCACGCTTCAATATTCTCATCAGGAATTTGAGCCAGAAGCGAAGGGCTGTAATCGGTATAAAATCTTGTGGAATAGCTGTGTAAAAACGGCAGGTAAGATTTATCTTTTATAATGGTCTGCGTGAAAAGATTGAAATAATCATAATCAGGATCAGCCCATGCACAGGCATCAGATTTTGTGTAAAAAAGTGATAGTACGGCAAATGAAAGTAGGTACTTTTTCATATTAGCTGTGGTGTTTTTAATTTTTTAAATGAATGTAATTTACCCTCAATTAATTTTGAAACCTTTCCGTCAGTTCGAGTGTTTTTCGCAGCAAAGCGGAGAAAAATGTATCGAGAACTTTTCATAATTAATGATAATTTCTCAATACAGCTTTTCAAAACCTATTCGAAGCAACTATGATTTAAAAAAATCAATTGTATTATAAATTTAGTTTAAATTAAAATTTTGGTTGATAACAAATTTACTATCTAATTGATAATAAATAATATTGTATTGTGGAATTTTTTTATCAAGGAAATGAATGACGTCCTGAAGCTGTTGATCGGAAATCTCTTCAATCTTAATTTTAAAGCCTTTATTCAGGAAATTACCGAAATAAAATCCGTCTTTCAGAATTTCAATTTCGTTCTCTGATATTTTTCTGAAATTAAGATTATCCAGATCTTTTTGAGATAACGCATTAATTAATCGGTGTTTCCCCAGATGATTTGTCACAATTCCCCATGAATAAATGGGAAGTGCTACTTCAATTTTTTTAATTGGGTACTCTTCAAGTTTCGAAAGATAGCTTTTCAGAATATTAACATCCAGAATTGAATTTTTATCTGAATTTTCCAGCGGCGAAGAAGTGGAATAGCACATCAGAAAAACTTTTGCAACAGGCGGAATTCCTGTTTGTGCCTTATCTTTTACCTGATGAAGCCGAAGCGTACAGGTAATTTCTTTTCCCGAAATTTTTTTTAATTCTTTTAAAAAAGTAAAATAATCATCCCATGTTCCGGCTGTCCAATCACAATCAATCTGAATTTCATTATTTGTTTTTAAATGATATTCATCTGTTTTTTTCTGAATCAATTGATGAACTTTTTCCGCTAAAAATGGAATGTCGTCTTTTTTAATATAAAGAAAAGTGCGGTTGGTAATGAAAACGGCGGGTGCGATTTGCTTCTCGGTTTCAAAACTTTTATCTTTTGTAATAACCCCAACGGGTTGAAACTTTCCATCTATTTTATCAACATCGAAAAAGCGGGTGTATAAAACGGGATCGTTGGCTTTTTTTAGAACATTTTTTTCGGTTTTGTCTAAAGCCAGTTTCGTTTTCCAGTAATAAAATGTGTAGGGATGATTGTCTTTTTTCCCACACGAAATAAAAGATAAGAGGATTAGAAAAAGAAATGGTCTTATATAACTCATGGTTTAAAAAGTTCGCTTTCACAAGAACATTTTGTGTCAGGATCTGTGCTTTCTGCTACTGAGCAGCAGTCTGAAGTTTTTTGAATATTTCCGTTTTTATCGGTTAAGTAAATTTTATCTTTCTCAAGTTTAAGATTAAAAGTTTCGTTGAACTTCTTAAAATGCACGGTCATTACTTTAGGATTGTATTTTCCTACGTTAATGTCTTCTGCAGTTTCGGTTCCGTCCGCCTGATTGACCTGAACATATCCGAAATGTACATCTCCGTTTTTCTTGATGTCTACATAATACGCTGGAGTTCCGCTTCCGCTGAAGCCTTCCACAATATCATAAAATCTTTTCCCGACAAAAGGTACTTTAGACTGTGCAAAAGATAAGAAGCCGATGCATAGAATCAATAAACAAAAAAGCTTTTTCATAATTAAAATTTTTTTCAAAAGTAAAAATATCCAAGCAAAAATTAAACCGTAAAATCACGGTGATTAATGAGTTTTTGCGATTTAATGAAAAATTTGAACTTAATTTTAATTTGGGAAGAATTGTTGTTTAATCACAAAGTCGCAAAGATGTTTTTAAATAATGAATGTTTTTAAGGCACAAGGATTTTATCGTTGATAAAATTGAATTCTGCCGATAAAATGTTGAAATTGAAAATGTTTAAATAGATTAATATGACGTTCAACTTAATTTGTCTCAACTTCTTAACCCTATCTTAATGGTTTAAAATATTAGAATTATTTTACATTCGAAGGATTTTCAAGTGAGAAAGCATTCATACAATTTATATTTAAAAAAAGAGCCATCCCAAAGTTGGAATGGCTCTTTCATATAGGTTTAAAATTTTAGCTTAAGCTTACATGTAATAAAGCAGCAAGCCCAGCACCAATGATAGGTCCCAAAACAGGAATCCATGCATAGCCCCAGTCGCTGTTTCCTTTGATCGGTAAAATAGAATGAATGATTCTCGGTCCCAAATCACGAGCGGGATTGATGGCATAACCAGTGGTTCCGCCTAAAGACAATCCGATTGCCCAAACCAATAGAGTAACCGGCAATGCGCCTACGGTTCCCAACCCAATTTTGGCTTCCGAAGCATCGTTTACATAAATGCTGGCATCCACAAAATTGAAGATCACAAATACCAAAACGAAGGTTCCGATAATTTCACTGATTAAATTTGATAAAGGTTTTCTGATAGCCGGGCCTGTGCTGAAACAAGCGAGTTTAGCACCTTCATCTTCAGTGATTTCAAAATGATCTTTATTAAAAAGCCATACCAGAAAGGCACCCAACATGGCACCAATCATTTCTCCGGCAATATACGTTGGAACGAGATCCCACGAAAATTTTCCTGCGAAAGCTAATCCTAATGTTACGGCTGGATTCAAATGGGCACCGCTCACCGGGCCTGCAACGGTTACTCCGACAAAAACAGCTAATGCCCAAGCGGTCGTAATCACGATCCAGCCCGAATTATTTCCTTTTGTACCTTTTAAAACTACGTTGGCCACCACGCCGTTTCCTAGTAAGATCATCAGCATGGTTCCGATAAGTTCTGCTATAAATGGTGTCATATCTTAGTTTTTATAAGGTGAAATTAATCTTCGATCCAGCTTTGAGAACGTTGCACAGCTTTATTCCATGTCGTTACCATTTTCTCTACTTTTTCCTGTTCGAGCTGTGGATGAAAATCTTTATCAACAATCCATTGTGATTGAATTTCATCAATGCTTTTCCAGTAACCGACTGCTAATCCCGCAAGATAAGCGGCACCTAAAGCGGTTGTTTCTAATGTTTTTGGTCTGGTAATTTTAAAACCAAATAAATCCGATTGAATCTGCATCAATAAATCACTCGCCGAAGCACCGCCATCTACTCTCAATTCCAAACTTTCTCTTCCAGAATCAGCTTCCATCGCTTTCACAATATCATACACCTGAAAAGCAATACCTTCTAAAGTGGCTCTTGCAATATGTCCGTTGGTTGTTCCACGGGTAACGCCGACAATAGTTCCGCGGGCATACTGATCCCAATAAGGAGCACCCAATCCAGTTAACGCAGGAACGAAATACACGCCGCCATTATCTTCGACAGTTTTAGCTAAAGTATTGATCTCTTCTGCAGAGTTGATAAGTTTCAACCCATCTCTCAACCACTGAATTGCTGCACCGCCGACGAAAACACTTCCTTCCAAGGCATAATTCACTTCACCATTAATTTTCCAAGCAACAGTTGTTAGCAGATTGTTTTTTGATAAAACGGCTTCAGTTCCGGTATTCATTAAAAGGAAACATCCGGTTCCGTAAGTGTTTTTTACCATTCCTGGTTTTGTACACATTTGCCCGAATAAAGCGGCTTGCTGATCTCCCGCAATTCCCGCAATGGGAATTTTGGTTGAAAATAGAGTAGTAGCCGTTTCACCATACACTTCGCTGCTTTGCTTTACGGCGGGCAATATATTTTTAGGAATATTAAATAATTTCAGAAGGTCTTCATCCCATTCTAAAGTATGAATATTTAAAAGCATCGTTCTGCTTGCATTCGAAACATCGGTGATGAACATTTTTCCACGGGTAAGTTTCCAGATCAGCCAGGTATCGACAGTTCCGAAACATAGTTTTCCGGCTTCAGCCTTTTCTCGTGCTCCTTCTACATTATCTAAAATCCATTTTAGTTTTGTGGCAGAAAAATAAGCATCCAAAACAAGGCCTGTCTTTTCTTTGATGATTTCTGTATGTCCCTGTTCTTTTAATTCGTCGCAATATTTAGACGTTCTTCTGTCTTGCCAAACGATTGCATTATATATAGGTTCGCCCGTTTCTCTGTCCCAAACGACGGTTGTTTCTCGTTGATTCGTAATTCCGATTGCGGCTACTTCCAAACCAGAAATTCCAGCTTTGGCGATAATTTCTGCGGCTACGGAAATTTGCGATGACCAGATTTCGTTCGGGTCATGTTCTACCCAACCTGGCGTCGGGAAGATTTGTTCAAAACTCTTTTGGGAAATGTATTTAATTTCCCCTTTGTGATTAAATAGGATTGCTCTGGACGAAGTGGTTCCCTGATCTAAAGCAAGAATTAATTTTTCGCTCATGTTGTGTCTATTTATTAAGGTTGATTGTTTTTGGAGAATAAGGTGTCAGCAAATATCCTTTTGCCAATTCTATAAATTCATTAGTTTGTTCGTTGATCCATTCTTGGGAATGCCCATTTTCTCTTGCGATAATTGTAGCGATTTTTTCGGCACTATCGATGGCAGCTCTCGCGTCTAAAAATAATAATCTTACGCGTCTTGCCAAAATATCTTCAACGGTTTCTGCCATTTCATTTCGTACTGCCCAAACCGCTTCTGCTATTGTAAAAGGATGTTCTGGATGTATTTTTTCTGCAAATTCAGAATTGCTTTGCTGTAATTTTTTAATTTCAAGAATATCCGAACCGTATACATATAAATGATTAGTTCTGTCTACAGTCTCAGGCTTCACATTTCCATGAATTGAAAGGTTTTCGGTTTTTGAAGTGGTAATTCCTAGTTTGTGAACTTTCATCGCTTCATCAACGGTATCTTCGGCCATTTTTCGGTAGGTTGTCCATTTTCCGCCAATGATGGAAATCAATCCGGTTTCAGAAGTAATCACTTTATGACTTCGGGAAACTTCTTTGGTGCTTTTTGAACCGTCTTTAGGAGCGGCTAGCGGTCGAAGTCCTGCGAAAACTGATTTTACATCTTCGCGGGTTGGTTTTTTAGCTAAATATTGTCTTGCTGTATTTAAAACAAATTTAATTTCATCTTCCAACGCTCTCGGTTCAAAACTTTCGTTTTCCAAAAGCGTGTCTGTGGTTCCAACTAAAGCTCTGTCATGCCACGGAACGACAAATAGAACTCTTCCGTCGGATGTTTTAGGGATCATGATCGCGTCATCACTTTTTAAAAAAGATTTATCTAAAACCAAATGAATTCCCTGACTTGGAACAACGAGTTTTCCATGTTTGGGGTTATTCATATTTAATATGTCGTTGGTGAAAACTCCGGTTGCGTTGATGACCACTTTCGCTTTAATTTCAAATTGCTGCTTGGTGAATTGATCTTCAGCAATTACGCCTGTGGTCTTTCCTGAATCGTTTTTAATTAAATTAATGACCTTGACATAGTTAACAGCAGTTCCGCCTTTTTCAATAATTGTTTGAGTTAAATTAATGGCTAACCGGGCATCATCAAACTGTCCGTCCTGATAAACAACTCCGCTTGACAAATCTTTCTGTTCAATAGTCGGAAGTTTTTCAACTGTTTTTGCTTTGCTGATGTATTTCGTTTTGCCTAAGCTTAATTTTCCTGCAAGAAAATCATATATCGAAAGTCCTATTTTATAGTAGATTCCGCCCCACCAAGTATAATTCGGAATAATAAAAGACTGATTTTTTACCACATGAGCTGCGTTCTTAGCCAACAAGCCTCTTTCTTTCAAAGCTTCTTTAACTAAACCAATATCGCCCTGCGCCAAATATCTTACACCGCCGTGTACGAGCTTTGTACTTCGGCTGGAAGTGGCTTTAGCAAAATCATGAGATTCGAGTAATAACGTTTTAAATCCTCTGCTGGTTGCATCCAATGCCGAACCTAAGCCACTTGCTCCGCCACCAATGACAATAAAGTCCCATTCTTTTACGGTGGTGAGTTTGCTGAGTTCTTCGTTTCGTTTCATAATATTTCGTTATGTTTCGTTTTCAAATGTAAAAATTAAAAATGAAACCAAAAAGAAATTAAATGAAATTTTTAATATAAAAAAAAATAGTAATTTTGGTGAAATTAATTTCGCATGGAAAAATTATTGACAAGACATAATGATATTTTAAAGGAGATCGAAGAGAAAGATCATGTTCTTGTTCAGGATTTGTGTGAAAAATTCAATGTTTCTTCGGTTACAATCCGAAAAGACCTGAATTATCTTGAAAGTTTGGGTTTGCTTTTCCGAAATCACGGTGGTGCGAGTAAGCATGTTCGTTATGCGTACGAAAAAAATGTGGATGAAAAGGAAAGCATAAATGTAGAAGCCAAGCAACGGATTGCAAAAGCGGCTTTGTCTTTAATTCAGGAAAACGACTGTATTATTCTGGCCTCTGGAACAACGATGCATTATCTGGCAAGAATGCTGGTAAACTTTGGGCCGTTGACGGTGCTTACTTCTTCTTTACGTGTTGCGATTGAGCTTTGCAATAATCCTAACATTAATATTATACAGTTAGGAGGAGAGGTGAGGAAAAGCTCAACTTCTATTGTAGGTTCTATTTCTGAAGGTATTCTGAAACAGTTTTCTTGTAATAAATTATTTCTTGGTGTAGACGGAATAGATATGGATTTTGGGATCAGTACGTCGAATGCAGCAGAGGCTCATTTAAATCAATTGATGATTGAATGTTCTGACAAAGTTGTTATTCTTGCCGATTCTTCCAAACTCAATAAAAAAGGCTTCGGAAAAATTGCTTCTTTAGATAAAATAGATTACTTGATTACGGATCAGGATATTTTAGAAGAAGACAAAAATAATCTGGAGGAAATTGGAGTGAGTGTAATTTTGTAATTGGCTTTGATTTAATGAATGTTTTTCTTTGAAATCATATTTTTATTATTTATTATTCAGTCATTGCTTGTTAACATAATAAAATATTTCAACATTTGTTGAGTAAATATTTGGTGCTTTATCAGCTTCTGTTTATTTTTGATATGTTAATTATACAAACTAATAACAATGAAGAAAATGTTTTTTATGGCAGCATTAGCTGTCGCAGGTCTAGTAAGTGCAAATACTACTGAGGGTATCAAAAGAGGATCTGATGCTGAAAATGTAAAAGGAAATACTGTATTGGTAGAAAGTAAAATTCAGAATAGTACAGTTCAAACACTTAAAGTGGCTTTTAAACCTCAGTACAATTGGGTGACAATTGTAACGCCATGCGGGGCTGTATTTTACCTAGATTACAATGATTATTCTAATGATGATGCTTTTTGGGAAGATGCCCACCATTTTGCAGCAATAAAGTGCTCATAATTATATCACGAAAAATTTTATATTGAATCGGTAGCTTTATGCTTCCGATTCTTTTTATTATTTATAACTTTTATCTATGAAATTTTATTTAGTATTCAGTTTATTTTTAGCCTCTTGTTTACATGCTCAGTTTCGCATAGAAAATGCAGAGTTTACAATGAAAACATCTAGTTATAAAGCTGAGAATTTTGATACAAGTTTATACAATGTATATTATAAGGTTGAATACATACCTGATGTCGCGCAAAGAGAAAAAAGAAAGGATGCTATCTGTATTCTTGAGATAGGAAAAGGATATTCAAAGTTTGCAGATGTAAAACAATTAAAGCTGGATTCTCTTAATGAAAAATACAGTCACCAGAAAGAAGTTAATGTAAAGGAGATGGAGGGGCTACTCAATATTAATGTTGGGTTCAAACCTATTATATTAAAAGATCTTTCCAAGAAAAAGATCACCTATCAGGCAAGAATTAAAGACGGGTATCAATATCAGGAAGATCAGCCTGAATTTAAATGGAAAATACAAAAGGATACTAAAAGCATTCTTGGAAATATCTGCAGAAAAGCTACGATGAACTTTAGAGGAAGGGATTATATAGCTTGGTTTACTGAAGCGATATCTTCTAATAATGGACCGTATAAATTTGAGGGTCTTCCGGGGCTTATTCTTGAGCTTTCAGACACAAAAGGAGATTATCATTTTCTTGCTATAGGTATTGATAAAAAAAATCTTCCTATTTATCTTAGAAATGAAGAGCGTATACTTAAAGTAAGCCGGGATAAATATAATGAGGTGGAAAAAACATATCATGACAATCCAGGTTTCTTCCATGGGAAGCCCTATAATGCAGATGGAACCCCTATGGTTATAAAATCTAAACCGATTCCGTATAATCCTATTGAGTTAGAATAAATTTTGAAATTTTATTTCTATTCAAACTTAATTAAAATCTGCTGATTTCTGTAAATCGTTAAAAATCAAAATATTTTGTTGTAAATATTTGTCAGTTAGAAAATTATTCATACATTTGCACACTCATTTTAGGGGCGTAGTATGCCTATATCAAAAGTAGAAATTACTTCAGACTTCCGAAAAATGACGATAAATAAAGGATAAATTTTATTATAACATAAACAATGTCAGGTATTATTGGTAAAAAAATCGGTATGACGTCTTTGTTTGACGAAGCAGGGAAAAATATTCCTTGTACAGTTATTCAAGCAGGTCCATGTGCGATTTTACAGGTCAGAACCTTAGAAGTTGACGGTTATTCTGCCGTTCAATTAGGTTTCGATGACAAGAGTGAGAAGAACGTTGGTAAAGCGTTAGCTGGTCATTTCAAAAAGGCTGGTTCTGCTCCTAAAGCTAAATTGGTTGAATTCCACGACGGATTCACAGATGCTAAAGTAGGAGAGGAAGTGAAAGTTGATCTATTCATCGAAGGTGAATATGTAGATGTAACAGGAACTTCTAAAGGTAAAGGTTTCCAAGGTGTTGTTAAAAGACACGGATTTGGAGGTGTAATGCAGGCAACTCATGGTCAGCACAACAGACTTAGAGCTCCAGGTTCTATCGGTGCTGGATCTGACCCTTCAAGAGTATTCAAAGGGATGAGAATGGCTGGTAGAATGGGAGGTGAGCAGGTAACTGTACAAAACCTTCAAGTATTAAAAGTGGATCAAGAACAAAATCTTTTAGTAGTAAAAGGTGCTGTTCCGGGAGCTAAAAATTCTTATGTAATTATCAGAAAATGGAACTAGTAGTATTAAATACATCAGGAAAAGAGACCGGAAGAAAAGTAACTCTAGACGAAACAGTATTCGGAATTGAGCCAAATCAGCACGCGGTTTACTTAGAAGTTAAACAGTACCTTGCTGCACAAAGACAAGGGACTCATAAATCAAAAGAAAGAAGCGAAATTACTGCTTCTACTAAAAAACTTAAGAAGCAAAAAGGATCTGGATCTGCTAGATATGGTGATATTAAATCTCCAACTTTCAGAGGTGGAGGTAGAGTATTCGGGCCAAAACCTAGAGACTACAGATTCAAATTGAACAAAGCTCTTAAGAGATTAGCTAAAAAATCTGTTCTTTCTCAGAAATTGAGAGATAACAGCATTAAAGTATTAGAGGCTTTCAATTTCGAAACTCCTAAAACTAAAGAGTTTATCAACATCAATAACGCTTTAGGATTCGAAGGTAAAAAATCTCTTTATATTTTAGACGAAGCAAACAAAAATGTTTATTTGTCTTCAAGAAACCTACCTAAGACTAAAGTTCTTGCTTACAACGAAATTAGCTCTTATGACCTAATCAATGCAGGTGAGATCGTATTCTTAGAAGGTGCTATCGAGAAATTCCAAGAAAATTTAAAGAAATAAGTCATGTCTATTATTATTAAACCAGTTATCTCAGAAAAGGCTAATTACCTTACAGATTTAAGAGGTTCTTATTCTTTCTTAGTTGATACTAAGGCGAATAAAATCCAGATTAAAAAAGCTGTTGAAGCAGCTTACGGTGTAAAAGTAGCAGACGTTAACACAATGATTTATGCTCCGAAGGTTTCTTCAAAGTACACTAAAAAAGGTCTTCAAGTAGGAAAGACAAACAAATTGAAAAAAGCGGTAATTAAACTTGCTGAAGGTGAGGTTATCGATATTTTTGCTGTAAATTAATTATTAATTATAAATAATAGTAATGTCTGTTAGAAAATTAAAACCTATCACCCCGGGACAGAGATTCAGAATTGTAAACAATTTTGAGGAAATTACTACCAACAAACCAGAGAAATCTCTAACAGTTGGTATTAAAAAGTCAGGTGGACGTAACCAAACAGGTAAAATGACCATGCGTTACACCGGAGGTGGACACAAAAAGAAATACAGAATTATTGACTTCAAAAGAAACAAAGCAAACGTTGAAGCAACTGTAAAATCTGTAGAATACGATCCAAACAGAACTGCATTTATCGCTTTACTAGAGTACGCAGATGGAGAGAAGAGATATATCATCGCTCCAAACGGTATCAAAGTAGATCAGAAAGTAATTTCTGGTGAAAGCGTAGAACCAAATGTAGGGAACGCAATGAAGTTGAAAAACATTCCGTTAGGTACTGTAATTTCTTGTGTTGAAATGAAGCCTGGTCAAGGTGCAATTTTAGCAAGAAGTGCTGGTTCTTCAGCTCAATTAACTTCAAGAGACGGAAAATATGCAATCATTAAATTGCCTTCAGGAGAATCTAGAATGATCCTTACTGAATGTTATGCAATGATTGGATCAGTTTCTAACTCTGACCACCAGTTAACTGTATCAGGTAAGGCTGGTAGAAGCAGATGGTTAGGTAGAAGACCAAGAACAAGAGCGGTAGTAATGAACCCAGTAGATCACCCAATGGGAGGTGGTGAAGGACGTTCTTCAGGAGGTCACCCAAGATCTAGAAACGGTAAGCCGTCTAAAGGTTACAAAACTAGAAAGAAAAACAAAGTGTCTAACCGTTACATCGTATCTAAAAGAAAATAATTATGGCAAGATCACTTAAAAAAGGACCGTTCATTCATCATACTTTAGATAAGAAGGTTCAGGCAAATATAGAGTCTGGTAAGAAGACAGTTATCAAAACTTGGTCTAGAGCATCTATGATCTCTCCGGACTTCGTAGGACAAACTATTGCTGTACACAACGGGAAATCTTTTATCCCTGTTTATGTTACAGAAAACATGGTTGGTCACAAGTTAGGCGAATTTTCTCCAACAAGATCTTTCAGAGGTCATGGTGGTAACAAAAACAAAGGAAGCAGATAATCATGGGATCTAGAAAACAAGATAGTTCAATCGCAAGAAAAGAAGCTAACAAAGACGTTGTTAAAGCTTCATTAAATAACTGCCCATCATCTCCGAGAAAAATGAGATTAGTTGCTGATATCATTAGAGGAGAGCAGGTAGATAAAGCTCTTTATATCCTAAAATATTCTAAAAAAGAAGCATCTAACAAGTTAGAGAAATTACTTCTTTCTGCTATGGCAAACTGGCAGACTAAAAACGAAGGAGCGGATATCGAAGAAGCAAACCTTATCGTTAAAGAAATCTTCGTGGATAGCGCAAGACAATTGAAGAGACTAAGACCAGCTCCGCAAGGTAGAGGGTATAGAATCAGAAAAAGATCTAACCACGTTACATTAATCTTAGGTAATAAAGAAAACTAAATCAAGGTATGGGACAGAAGACAAATCCAATTGGTAACAGATTAGGTATCATCAGAGGATGGGATTCTAACTGGTTTGGTGGAAACGATTATGGAGACAGAATCGCTGAAGACTACAAAATCAGAAGATACCTTGAGGCTAGATTATCTAAAGGTGGGATTTCAAGAATTTATATTGAAAGAACATTAAAATTAGTAACAGTTACAATTACTACTGCTAGACCGGGACTTATCATCGGTAAAGGAGGTCAAGAAGTTGATAAACTGAAAGAAGAGTTGAAAAAATTGACTAAAAAGGATATTCAAATCAACATCTTCGAAATCAAAAGACCTGAGCTTGATGCAGTATTAGTTGCTGATAGCATTGCTAAGCAAATCGAAAACAGAATCTCTTACAGAAGAGCTGTGAAGATGGCGATGGCAGGTACAATGAGAATGGGTGCAGAAGGTATCAAAGTTCAGATCTCTGGTAGATTGAACGGAGCTGAAATGGCAAGATCAGAATCTTTCAAAGACGGAAGAATTCCATTGTCTACTTTCAGAGCAGATATCGATTACCACATCGGTGAAGCACTTACTCAGTACGGAAAATTAGGTGTAAAAGTTTGGATCATGAAAGGTGAAGTTTACGGTAAAAGAGAACTTTCTCCACTAGTGGGACAACAGAAAAAAGGAGGTCAGTCAGACAGAGGAAACAGAGGAGGAGACAGAGACAACAGAAGACCTAGAAAAAACAACAACAATAACAATAATAATTAAAATTTTAGATTAGAAATTTTGAATTTTAAATTACCGTTACTTTTTTAAG
>DKLU01000187.1:14798-15025 GCA_002455915.1 Chryseobacterium sp. UBA6632 | reverse complement strand
TTGCTTCTTTTGTGGTTAAAAAAATATTTAGTTTGAATAAGCTTAAAACGTAAAACAATGAAAGCAAAAATAAAACTGGCCTTCCGAATTGTCATCGATCAGAATTCTACGCTGACGTGGGATAAATATATTTTTGAAGATACTTATTTTGAATATAAAATTCTGCATCAGGTTTTTGACGATAAAGAAAATCCGGTGAAAAATTATTGGGAATTGTTGGCAAAAAA
>DKLU01000187.1:2965-14594 GCA_002455915.1 Chryseobacterium sp. UBA6632 | reverse complement strand
AGAAAGAATTCCTTTTTTGCTGAGCGCTTCGGTTACCAACTATATTTCACAACTGAACGGCGAAATTAAAAGTCTTCCTGATGTGTTGGGAAATACATTTTTTCCGATCGAAAGTTTTAAACTCGACCTCATCAGCTCGAATGTGGAAGATTCTTCAAAACATAAAATCGGAATTACATTTTATACGCCTGAATTATTATTAATTGATATTATTGACAACAAATATCTTTTAAGTAAAAATCTCAACAAAGAAAACGGATTTGAAACTTTCATGTTTGCATTTCATCCTCAGGTTGCAATTTCGTACTATGATTCCATTATAAAAGCATAGGATTTTATCCTATCGTGATTTACATCGTCCTTTCCGGACTCACTAAAAGTGAAACGTTGCCTTTCGGCTTCATATAATTATTTAGAACTCATTAAAAACCTCCGTCGAAAATTTCAACGGAGGTTGTTTTTTATAGATCTTTGATCGTCGGCTTTACTTCATTTCCGAACAATTCAATAGATTTCATCATTACATCATGTGCAGGATCTCCCACATCCATATGCCCGATAAATCTGGTGATTCCGAAAATTTCTTTCATATAAGCAATTTTATCAGCGACTTCTGCCGGACTTCCGATAAATAAAGCGCCATCTTTACTTTTTCCACCGTCATATTGCGCTTTCGTGTAAGGCGCCCAGCCTCTTGAAGAGCCAATTCTATCCATTTGTGATTTATAATTATGGAAATATCCGTCTACCACATTCTGGTTATCACTTACAAAAGTGTGAGAATGCACAGCAATCTGCATTTTAAACTCATCATGACCTGCTTTTAGATATTCCTGCTTATAAAATTCAATTAAATTTTTAAACTGAATCGGCATTCCGCCAATAATGGCAACCACCAAAGGCATTCCCAACTGAGCCGCACTTAAAACTGATTGCGGAGTTCCACCAACCGCTCTCCAGATCGAAAGTTTTCCGTCATTCTTCGCTCTTGGATAAACGGTTTGATTTTGCATCGGCGCGCGAAGTTTCCCCGACCAAGAAACGTTTTCCTCTGAATTTATCTTTAGCAGTAATTCTAATTTTTCATCGAAAAGCTGTTCGTAATCATTCAAAGAATAGCCGTATAACGGGAAAGATTCAATGAAACTTCCACGGCCTACAAAAATCTCGGCACGACCATCAGAAATTAAATCTAATGTTGAAAAATCTTCATATACTTTTACAGGCTCAGATGAACTTAAAACCGTTACTCCACTTGCCAATTTTATATTTTTGGTGATACTTGCCGCCGCAGCCAAAACAATTTCGGGTGATGAAACCGCATAATCCGGCCGGTGATGCTCGCCCATCGCAAAAACATCAATTCCGACCTCATCCATGAACTTTACCTGATCCAGAATTTCACGAATTTTTACACCTGCGTCTCTATATTTTCCGGTTGACTGATCTAATGATAGATCGCCAAACATTCCTATTCCTAATTCCATATTGTTGATTTTAGATAAGCAAAATTAAGGTAATAGGAACTCAGAAACATTGATCTTTGGTAAGAATAGAATATGCTTTTTCTTTTGTCTTGAAACAAAAGAAACAAAAGTTCAAGACTTAGAAACTGGATGCTAAAAATTAAAACTTAATCCTAAAATTTCCAAAACTTGCGCGATAACAGAATTTACGTTTCAATATTAAATTTTTCTCGCGCTTCGAACAGTGGAAATTTTTTAACGGATTAATTTTTAATTTTCTTAACGCTTCAGTTTCCTAAGTCTTTAAATATTGCACCAAAAAAATCCCTGAAAAATTAATTTCAGGGATTCTATTTTATTTATAAATGGAATTTATTTTTTGTTTAACGCTTTAAATTTAAAGAAAGAAACAGCTGATAAAAGTGCCATTGAAGCTAATCCGATATATACCCAAGCCGGAACCGGAACCGGATCTCCTGCTGCGTAAGAGTGCAGACCACTTAGATAATAATTAACTCCAAAATACGTCATGACCATTGAGCAGAATGCAAACATTGTCGCTACATGGAATGCCCATTTGCTTCTTAATCCCGGAACCAATCTCATGTGCAATACAAACGCGTACACCATGATCGAGATGAATGCCCAAGTTTCTTTCGGATCCCAGCTCCAGTATCTTCCCCAAGATTCATTTGCCCAGATTCCTCCTAAAAAATTTCCTACAGTTAATGCAAATAAACCAATCGTTAAAGACATTTCAGAAACAATAACCAATTCTTTTAATGTTGTATCGTGATGAATTTTATACGTTTCTTTGTTTGAAATAATATAGAATACCAATGAAATCACAGCAATAATCATCGACAAGGCAAAGAAACCATAACTTGAAGTAATAATCGCAACGTGAACGATCAACCAATATGATTTCAATACAGGCACAAGTGGCGTAATCTGTGGATCAAGCGCTGAACCTCCGTGTGCAAACCCCATCATAATAACCGCTACCATAAATCCGGCTGCAGGAATCAAAGCGTTTGAATTTCTATATAAAATTAAACCAGCAGTAATACCTACCCAAGAGATAAAAATAATAGCTTCGTAACCGTTACTCCAAGGTGCGTGACCAGAAATATACCATCTCGCCACCAATCCTAAGAAATGGAAAGCATAACCGATAATCCCCAGTACGATAATTACTTTGATTGCTTTATTTAAAACTTTATTTTTCTTGAATAATTCAACAAAACCAAGAATGAGAAGCAAACCTCCAACAATGGTATAGAAGATCAACAATTTAAAGTTGATATTCACTTTATTCATGAAAACCTCAAGATCTACTTTAGATTTTGAAGGAACAACTGCTTTACCCCATTTTTGCTGATAATCTGAAAGTTTTGATAATTCAGCATCTGCTTTAGACCAGTTTCCGTTTTGTTGAGCCTGTAAAACTTCTGCAAAATAAGGCCCCATTACCTGCTGAGATTCCATATCTGGTTCGAACTTTTGATCCAACCAAGAATGCCATGTATGATTCGCATCATTTTTTACAGGAACGATTCTCATAAACTGTCCGCTGAAAAATTCGTTGAAAATCTGAACTCTTTCATTTACAGCAATTACTTCTTTATCATAATTTGTCTGTTCAGACGGTTTTTTACGGAAAGCAGCATTGTAATCACTTTCAAGAATATACGTTAAATTTCCGTTTTTATCTGCCGGGAAAAGATTCATTAATGACGTGTAATCGTCATCATTAGCCTTTGTTTTTTGCTTTAATGCATCACCACCTTTTGAACCGATTTTAATCATCGGAACCATCGTCCAGCTTGGTGTATCTGTATTTACTGATAAAAACCATTGGTCTGCAGTAAGCGATTTCCCGTCCGTTCCTTTGAACTCGTCTTTTTTATACAGTTTTCTTAAAACATCTAAAGCTTCGGTGTTGATCGGAACAATTCTTCCTTCAAAATTCTGCACCAAAAGATGTCCGAATTTTTCAGCATGTTCTGCGCTGATCTTATTTCTTGCAATAATTTCATCAGCAGAAACCACTTTCATTTTACCAAAAGGCTGTGCGCCTTGAGGACGAATTGTTTCAGAACCTGTATCGTGTGTATGACCGTCACCTTCAACGTGAATATGTTCTCTGCTTCCATCTGTAGTTCCGTGTGTTTCAATTTTTTGAGCATTCAAACCGAAGCTTAAAAGCAATAAAACAACAGCAGCCGTTTTCTTTTTATTTACATCTTTCAGCATTTTATTTAATTTCCAGAAGTGCGTTCCTTTCCAGAAGAACATAAAGAACATTCCTCCGAATAAAAATGTATATCCGATATAAGAAATTAAAGTTCCCCAATAATCGTGGTTTACAGAAAGTACTGTTCCCATTCTGTCCGGATCGAAACTAGACTGGAAGAAACGGTATCCTTTATGATTCAAAACGTGGTTCATATAAATTTTAAAAGGCGTTTCTTTTCCTTCGTCGATAATTTTAATGTGGCTTTCATAAGCACTCGGCGATGAGCTTCCGGGATAAGTCTCCATCACGAAATCATCTAATTTAAGTGCAAAAGGAGTGTTGTAAACTTTAGGTCCGAAACCTAACATAATATTCAAACCATCCATTGTGATTTGTTTGAAACCATTCGGATTTCCTTTTTCAACTGAAAGTTCAACCAATTGTTTTGTTTTTGGCCCCTGAATTTCAACTTTCAACATATCAGGAACATTCTGGTCTTTTTTTCTGTCACCTTCAATCGCTAACAGTTTCCCTCTTTTAAGACCTTCAGGAACAACAAGTTTTAACTCATTGATCGTGTATAAACTTCTCATAGCTAAAGGCTGGAATTCGTCTTTCGTTGTATTTCCTGTCGCCTGAGTCGCCATCGTCATATACGTTGCATCTACAGGAGTTTTGATGAACAATTTTCCACCTTCATTTCTAAATTCAACTGCGCCATCAATTGCTCTGTTGAAAGTTACCAATGTACCGTTGATTGATTTAGTTTCTCCCGGTTTGATGTAAATATTCTGTCTTCCGGTATTTCCTGTTGAAACCAGGTGAAGATATTCAGCACCGTTAGGATCAGCCAATAAACTGTCTTTTTTTCTCTGAATATAATCTTTAGCTTCAATTTTCACCGTTTTTCCGTGGAAATCATAAGTCGCATTGAAATCTTTATGCAACGGAGACATCATATAAGGAATATCTTGATAATCAAGAGCATCACCTTTTTCTTCGATTTTAATTTTAAAGAAATTTTTGTCGGTTACAATTTCGTTAGACGTTTCCCCTTCTCGAATGTGCATTGTACCTTCAAAACTGATGTATCTTGTGATAGCACCTCCAACGAAGATCAATACAAATGCTAAGTGGAAAACCAAAATCGGCCATTTTTCTCTTTTCCAAAGTCTATATCTTCCGATATTTCCGATGAAGTTGAGAATGAGCAATAGCATGATTAATTCAAACCATTTTGCTTCATAAATTAGGGCTTTTGCCGTGGGCGTTCCGTAATCATTTTCAAGGAACGTTGCATAAGCCATCGCGAACGCGTAAACCAGCAACAATACAGCCATTGTTCTGGTTGAGATAAGAATATCTTGGAGCTTCTTCATGATTTATATACTTGACATGCAAAAATAAGCATGTAAAACCACAAAGACGTTAAAAAAAGCTGTTTTTTATCACTTTAGCCCCTGTTTACGCTATTTTGAATCATTCTTAATAAGCGAATTTTAATTGAGAAAAATTTAAATTGTAATCTCTGAAAAATATGAATTCATAATAGCTATTCAAGTTATTGAGCAATTCTATTTCCAAAATATTCAAACCTGACTTAAAATAATAATTTACAATACGTTATAGCACCAAAAGAGATAGATACCTGATTGAAAAAAAAATTTAAACTGAAAATTATTTACCTAAGACAGTTCTTTTTCTGATTTTACTTAAAAATTCATGAGAAATCCCAAGATAAGAAGCAACCTGCTGTTGGGTTAGTCGTTGTTCAAGAGTTGGATATTTTTCAAGAAACTCGATATAACGTTTATCTGCTGTTTTATGCAATAGAGATAAAATCCTTCTTTGCAGCGAAATAGAAGTCTGCTGATTCATGATCCTGAAGAGTTTTTCTACTTGTGGCATAGTTTCGTACAACAAATTCTTATCTTTCTTAGAGATCATCAACACCTCGCTATCTTCCAGAGCCTCAATACTTAAAGTACTCGGAACATTATTAATAAGACTATCGAGATCCAAAATCCACCAGTTTTCAACAGCAAAATATAACGTTTGCTCCAGCCCTTCTTCGTTCATAAAATATACTTTAAAACATCCGCTCGTTACAAAACCTTCAAAAAGGCAATATTCTCCTTCACTAAGAACAACTTCTCTTTTCTTAAATTTTTTAAGCTCAAAAGGAGCCGAAAATTGTTTGAATTCTTCTTCAGAAAATTGAACACGTAATCCGATGTTTTTATAAAGTTTTTCCAGCATTTTATCTTTTTTAACGAATAAAGATACCAATAATTATTGGTATCCTTACTTATAAAACTAATCATTTGTGTTTTGTTTTATTATTTTCCTTTAAGGTAATCTTGCGTGTTTACAATTTTAGCATAAAGGTTATCCAGTGCAGAAATACCAGCAAGGAAAGACTCGTGAACGGTAGCGGCAGGAACCACTTCACCATTCAATTCTCTGTCTCTCGTCGCACAAGCATCACCAATTACGGTATTGTTGTATCCAAGATCAAAAGCAGCTCTCGTTGTAGACTCTACACAAACATCTGTCATCATTCCTGTAATTACAAGATTTTTGATGCCCTGAGCTTTAAGATATTCCTGAAGATCTGTTTCTCTGAAACTGTTTGGATAATGTTTGATGATTACTTTTTCATCCTTATTAGGCGCTACCAAAGCATTTATTTCCGCTCCCGGAGTGTTTGGTAAAAAGAAAGTAGCTCCTGCGTTGGTTGCAATATGCTTGATATGGATGATTGGCATTTTTTTAGATCTGTAATATTCCAACATTTTCTTTGCGTTTTCACCCGCTTCTTTTGCGCCTACCAATTCCATACTTCCGCCAGGAAAATAGTCATTTTGCACATCTATAATTAATAATGCAGTATCCGATTTAGTATTTTTTACATTGTCTGAATCATGACATCCTACTAAAACCATCAGCATTACAGATAATAATCCTAAGAATAGTTTTTTCATTTTTATTGAATTTGAATTAAATTTTAAATTATTGACCATTTACAAATTGTGCTGTTGTTTTCTCTTTAGCATATAACCCTCCAAGAGAATTTAATCCCGCCAAATAAGACTTCTGAACGTTTGCAGCACTTACTGTTTTTCCGTTTAGCGTTCTGTCTCTCGTAGCTGTAGCATCTGTGATTACAGTATTATTGAATCCGAAATCGAAAGCAGCTCTTGTTGTAGAAACCACGCAAACATCCGTCATCATTCCGGTGATGGTAAGATTTTTAACCCCGATACTTTTCAGATATTGCAGCAAATCTGTATCTCTGAAACTGTTCGGATAATGCTTTACAATTACTTTCTCTCCTGATTTTGGAGTAACCAATGCGTTGATCTCTGCTCCGGTAGTATTTGGTAAAAAGAAAGTAGCGCCTGCATTCGTTGCAATGTGCTGAATGTGAATTACAGGCTTTCCTTTCGCTCTGTAAGCAGCCAGCAATTCTTTTGTTTTTTGCCCTGCTCCGTCAGCATTTACCAACGTCATTTTTCCACCAGGAAAATAATCGTTCTGAACATCGATAATCAGAAGCGCACTGTTGTCAAAATTTGTACTTTGAGCAAAAGCATTCTGCAAAACAGACGTTAAGAAAACACATGCGACCACACAGGTCTTTAAAAGAAACTTCATCATTTGTGTGAAAATTTTAAATTAATTTTTATAATAGCTTTTAAATCATTTCAAATAATCTTCAGTTGTCATTACATTTGCGTAAAGTCCGCCCAAAGCTGTTAATCCGGCAAGATAACCTGTATGAATATCTTTAGCTTCAACTATTTTACCATACAATTCTCTGCTTTCAGTAGCACAAGCATCGCCAATTAAAGTGGTGTTAAAACCGTTATCCATTGCAGCTCTTACTGTTGCATCTACACAAACATCAGTCATCATTCCGCAAACCACAAGATCTTCAATTCCCAAAGCTCTCAGATAGCTTAAAAGTTTTGTTTCTCTAAAACTGTTCGGATAATTTTTCTGAATAATTTTCTCATCCTCTAACGGTTTTACACAATCATTAATTTCAGCTCCGTAAGTATTTGGCAAAAAGAAATCAGCACCTTCATTGGTTGCGATATGCTGAATATGGATAACCTCTATTCCTTTTTCACGAGCATCTTTCAGTAATTTACCCGCATTTTCACCTGCGATTTCCGGTTGATATAAAGTATGTGTTCCTCCAACGAAATAGTCGTTTTGAACATCGATAATTAAAAGTGCGTTTTTCATAATGATTTTATTAATTATTTAATTTTACACTTGCAAAGTTATACCGTGGAAAGCGCAATACATTTGAACTAGTTCAAAAAGTGATTTATGCAAACCTTCTTTATAAAATTATCTATCATTAAACTTTTTTAAAAAGGATCTTGTAAAAGAAAATGCGAAATATTCCGTTTAATTCTTAAATTTGGCCAATGCAAAAGAATCTTTATCTCATCATCATATCATTTTTTCTTGTGAGCTGTTATACGTATCAGGTAAAAAAACAGCCCGATCCAACAACAGCAGCAGAAACAAAATCCGGATCTAAAAAAACAGCTACTCCGAATAATGATATTGCCCTTCAGGCAAAAAGTATGACCGCTGCGCCGCAAAATTTGAGTTCGCCACAACCCCCCGCTCCTATGAGTATTCAGGAGAAGCTGACTCCCAATAAAAATGTGAGAATTGAAGTTGATGGCAAAACTTACAAAGTAATCGTGGCTCGTTGGGAAAGTGACAGCTTGGTTGCCCATCCGATTCGTAGTCCTAAAAAAATTCTGAAATTCCATAAGGACCAAATCAATAGTGAAAAAATTGCTGAAAAACGTTTTTCACAACCTATTGCAGATATTATCACTGTGGCCGTTTACACCGGAATTGGTGTTTTAATTTGGTCGCTTTTGAAATAAATTCATTACAATTTATACAATATTGAAAGTCTTTTAAAGTTTTAAAAGGCTTTTTCTTTTGTTGGCTAAAATATTGTATTTAAAATCTATTCTAAAAAAAGAAAGACATCATTCAGACAAGTTAAAAAAGTTTTACGGCACAGTTTAAAACATATTTTTTACTATTTTAAATCAAAACAAAGGAAAATTTAGACTGATAATTCAATTATTTTAAATATTTTTAATCAAAATTATTCAAAGAAAACAAAACGAAAAAGCCTTTTGTGAAAGGCGAAATTTACCATTCTTTTTAAATAAAAAAGATTCTTTGAATGTTGAAAAAACACTAAATTTGCCCACATTATATTATGGATAAAAAGACACAAAACACGCAGCAGGAATCGCCTGATAAAGGCAAATTTTTATCAAAGCCACGAGTATTTTCGGGGCTCACGTTTATTCTTTTTTCTATAGTTCTTACGTTTTCATTTGTTTCTTATTTAACAAACTGGAAGGCAGACCAAAGCCAGGCAGGAACTATGCTCGATAAAAGTATAAAATCTTCAAATATTTTTGGAAAATTGGGAGACTGGCTCGGAAATATTTTCATTTTTGAAAGTATCGGGGTCGCTTCTTTTATTATAGCCTTTTTATTTTTGGTTTTCGGAACAATTATTCTGAAAAAGAAAATCTTCAAGCCTTGGAAAACCGTTGGTCACTCTTTGTTTTTCATTTGCTGGCTTCCTATTTTATTCGGAGCCATTACAAAAGGACAAGGCGTCTTGAGCGGCGTTTACGGATACCAGATTATGGATTCTTTGAATGCCATTATCGGAAGTTACGGTCTTTGGCTGGTTTTGATTTCGAGTATTATCCTGTATTTCGTATTGGAATTTAATTTAAGACCAAGTTCAATTAAAAATAAATTCAACGAAATCAACGAAAATACCATTGGAAAAGTAAAATCGATGATGCCAAATTCTGATGAAAACTTTGAAGCAGACGAAGAATTAATCGAAGAAATTGAAACACCTGATGAAATTCAACAAGTAAAAACAGAAGAACCAAAAGTTACTGTAACAGAAGTTGTTCAAAAACCGACTCCTAAATTTACAGAACCGGAAGCAGTGAGCGTTCCGAAAGGATTTCCTGAAGTTCCGGTTTCTACCAATTTAGATACGATAGTTACGCCAAATCATACTTCATTTGAAGAAGACAATAAAAATGATTTTTCAAACTCGATTAATTTAAACGTAAATACAAAACCTAACTTTCCGACATCAACTCCGGAACAGGCTTTTGATCTTCATCCAACGCCTACTCCAGCTTCGGTTGCAGCAGTTTCAACAGCGGTAAAAGAGGAAATTAAATTTAATGTTGAGGTAGCTCCGGTTGTAGATATTTTAGACGATTCCGACAGAAAATCTCAGGAATTGGTAGATCAGCACGGTCTTTACGATCATAAGCTTGATTTGGCTAAATTCCAGATGCCACCTGTTGAACTTTTGAAAGACTACGGAAACGAAGAAATTTCTATTAATAAAGATGAATTAGAGGAAAATAAAAACAAAATCGTTGGATTGCTGAAAAACTTTAACGTAGGAATTTCTGAAATTAAAGCGACGATTGGGCCAACTGTTACTTTATATGAAATTGTACCGGAAGCGGGAATTCGTGTGGCAGCCATTAAAAAACTGCAGGATGATATTGCGTTAAATCTTTCGGCATTAGGAATCAGAATTATTGCTCCGATGCCTGGAAAAGGAACGATTGGGATTGAGGTTCCGAGAAAAAATCCTACAATGGTTTCTATGCGTTCGGTGATTGCCTCGCAGAAATTCCAAAATACAGATATGGATTTGCCTGTGGTTTTTGGTAAAACGATTTCAAATGAAATTTTCATGGCCGATCTTTCAAAAATGCCTCACTTACTAATGGCGGGTGCAACGGGACAAGGTAAATCGGTTGGGATTAACGCAATTTTGACTTCCCTTCTTTATAAAAAACATCCAAGCGAACTGAAATTCGTAATGGTGGATCCTAAAAAAGTGGAACTTTCTTTATACTCAAAGATTGAAAGACATTACTTAGCAAAACTTCCTGATGCGGAAGAAGCGATTATTACAGACACCAACAAAGTAATCAACACGCTTAACTCACTTTGTATCGAAATGGATACGAGGTATGATTTGCTTAAAAACGCTTTCTGTAAAAACTTAAAAGAATACAACAAAAAATTCACGGAAAGAAAATTAAATCCTGAAAACGGTCACCGTTATTTGCCATACATCGTTTTGGTCGTAGATGAGTTTGCAGATTTGATCATGACAGCCGGAAAAGAAGTAGAATTACCTATTGCCAGATTAGCACAGCTGGCGAGAGCGGTTGGAATTCACCTAATTGTGGCAACACAAAGACCCTCTGTAAACGTAATTACAGGTATGATTAAAGCTAACTTCCCTGCAAGGGCGGCATTTAGAGTAATCTCAAGTGTCGATTCAAGAACGATTTTAGATTCGCCGGGTGCAGACCAGTTGATCGGTAAAGGAGATATGCTTTATTTTAATGGAAATGAAATTTTAAGACTTCAGTGTGCTTTTGTAGATACGCCTGAAGTTGAAAGATTGGCAGAATTTATTGGCGAACAGAAAGGATATGCTTCGGCATTTATCCTTCCGGAGTATGTTTCTGAAGATTCTACAAGTACAGTAAGCGCTTTTGATCCAAATGAAAAAGATGCGTTATTTGAGGAAGCCGCAAGAATTATTGTTTCAACACAGCAAGGTTCTACCTCTATGCTTCAGAGACAATTAAAGTTAGGCTACAACAGAGCGGGAAGAATTATGGATCAACTGGAAGCCAGCGGAATTGTAGGCGGTTTTAATGGTGCAAAAGCAAGAGAAGTTATTATCAGCGATCTTCATTCTTTGGAACAGTTTTTGGAAGACCTGCGCAGTTAAGCATAAATAAAGGATTTAGGTTTAACCTTTAAGACTTATAAAAATCTAAAATTAAAAGATTAAGAA
>DKLU01000187.1:2537-2761 GCA_002455915.1 Chryseobacterium sp. UBA6632 | reverse complement strand
TAAAATTAAAAGATTAAGAAGAAAATGAAAAGTATTATTTCAAAAATTATATTAGGAAGTTTTGTTGTGGGAGCGGTTGGTTTTTCTAACGCACAGAAAATTGATGCGAAGGCTAAACAAATCTTAGACGACATTACAGCAAATTATAAATCTAAAAAGAATTCGTATTTCAAATTTTCATTCGGAAGCGGTGTAAACGGTCAGGTAGCCAAAACGGAACCCGG
>DKLU01000187.1:1121-2332 GCA_002455915.1 Chryseobacterium sp. UBA6632 | reverse complement strand
TATTTATCGCCTGCTGTGTAGCCAAAACGGAACCCGGAATTTATTACACAGCAGGCGATAAATACAAACTGAAGATCATGGATACTGAGCAGATTTTTGACGGCAATAAAATCTACAACATCAGCGCTGATGATATGGAAGTTACCATTGCCAAGCCTAACGGAAGCAGTACCATGTTCTCTCCTATCAATTATCTTACCACCTACAGAAACGATTATAATGTAACGTACGGAGGTAAGAAAAACGTAAATGGCGTGAATGCAGATTTCATAAAATTGACTCCTGTGAAAGCAAACGGATTAAAATATGTTTATCTTTTTGTAGATTCGGCGAAAAAGCAAATGGTAAAACTAGAACAACACGGAAACAATAAAGATGTTGCCGTAATTGCTATCAAAGAATACAAAGAAAATCAGGAATTAGATCCTAATATGTTTGTTTTTGACAAGAATAAGTTTAAAAATTACGTGATTACAGAATTGTAAAATAAAGAAAGTGAATAAGGCAGATGAGCGATTTAGCGTAGAAGCCATTTTCTTTCATAAAAATTTCATAAAATATAAGAGCTGCAAAGAAAACTTTGTGGCTTTTTCATTAATTTTGGCGCATGTTAAAAATACTAGATCGATATATCATAAAAACCTTCTTTGGACCGTTTTTCTTTATATTCAGCGTATTGTTTTTCATTTTTATTGTAAACATTATCTGGGTTCAATTGGGGCAATTTATGGGAAAAGGATTAAGCTACTGGCAAATCCTTAAATTACTTTTTTATCTTGGGGTAAGCGTCGTCAGCTTGGTACTTCCGTTGACGATTCTTTTGGCAAGTATCATGTCATTCGGAGAATTTGGAGAGCGGTACGAGCTTGCCGCCATGAAAGCCGCCGGAATCTCACTAACACGAGTAATGCTGCCGTTATTTGGCGTAACCACCATTCTCGCTATCCTACTCTACTTCTTCTCTAATAATATTATTCCGGATTTCCAGAAGAAGGCAAAGAATATGCTTTTTAACATCGCTCAAACCAAACCAGCATTGAATTTCACTCCCGGTCAGTTTCTCGATCAGCTTCCCGGATATATGGTGAAATTTGATAAGATTTATGGTGAAAACGGTGAAAATATAGAAGGGGTTTTCGTTCATAAAAAAGCAAGTAACTACGAAAATCAGCAGACTATCGTTGCTGAAAAAGGGAAATTTGCTCCGGCTT
>DKLU01000187.1:0-925 GCA_002455915.1 Chryseobacterium sp. UBA6632 | reverse complement strand
AAAACTTTTTGAAATTGGTTTTATATAACGGATATATTTATGAAGACAATATTAAAGGGGGCGACGCAAGGCAGAAACAACCCGATCAGGCGATAAAATTCGATACGTTGGTTTCGCATTTCGACATTAGCGAAATCATTAATCAGGCCATTGAAAAAGAACAAATTACAGACGATTATCGTTTCAATACCTATACCGAGCTTAATACGACCATTGCGAAAATCAAGAAAGATAATCAGACGTTTTTTACCACGGTAAGCAGCGACGCGATGAATCAGGCTAACCCTGTAATTGGCTATATGGATCAAAATAAGTCTAAAGCTAAACCAAAGCAGCAGGTAAAACTAGACACAGTAAAAAGCAATAAAAAACTGGAAATGATCTACAATGCGCATAACAGACTCGATAATCTTAAAAATACGGTGGATGGGAAAACTACTGAGATCAAACAAAATGTAAAATACTTCAGTAAAGTAATTATTTACCAGCAGAGAATTCTTTCTTATTCGGTAACGTGTATTATTTTCTTTTTGATCGGGGCGAGTTTAGGTTCCATCATCAGAAAAGGAGGAATGGGAGTTCCTGTGATTATTGCTATCGTGATTTTCATCATATTTTATGTAATGAATCTCGGAATCGAAAACGTTGCATGGGGCGGAACAATGGATCCTTATCTTGCAGCTTGGCTTCCGAATATGATCTTGCTGCCTTTCGGAATCTGGATGACGTTTAAAGCACTTACCGACTCTCAGTTGTTTGACGCTGAAAAATACAAATCGTTCTTTAAACCTATCAGAAAGCTGTTTGTAAAAAGCGAAGAACACAAACGTTATCAATAATTATTTAATTAAAAATTTCGAAATAATAGTAAAAGATTCAGAGTTTTCTGGATCTTTTTTTATGGTATATTAATTTCGGAAGAGCG
>DKLU01000186.1 GCA_002455915.1 Chryseobacterium sp. UBA6632 | reverse complement strand
CATATCTATATGGCGTGGGGGTCTGCTACTTATTTGACCCTAACGGTTTACCAGAACCTACCTGATAGAATAAGTTTAGTAGTCCTCACGCTTTCTTTATTAATTAACAACTCTTTTTCGGGACTGAAAGGAAATAAAACTTTAACTATGAAAAAAGTTTATTTATCGCTATTAACAGTAATCTTATTAGGTTCATGTTCAAACAATGATTCTGAAACCACAGAAGAAAACAAAAATCAATCACAACAATTTGTCGGTAAATGGCACCGCTACAAAACGATAATTCTCAACGGTAAAACCGACACTCCCCTAAGTTCGTACGATCATGCTAAATGTGAAATAGAAGCAATACATGAGTTTACAACAAACAGTAAATACTTATTGACAAATTATGTTTTAAATTCTTCCACTCAACAATGTCAACAAATAGGGAGTATAGAAACATATCCATATTCATATACGACCGCTACTAATATTTTAGATATAGATGGTGAACGTTATTATATTAAGCATGTTGACTCAAAAGAGTTAATTCTTCAAGATTATGATTACTATGATCAAAATGGAGATGGTACAAAAGAAAAGAGATTGAATTATTATAAGAAATAATTAAGAAAAATAACCAAACCATGAGTTACATTAATTATCTCAAAAATTTCGATTTTAATATTCTTTATAAAACATCTTTTCTTCTACCTTTTGTGGGTATAATAGTTGTCCTAAAAATTTTATCAGTTTTACTTTTTTCAATTGGAAAATCTGAAGATGATGAGAATAAGGTTACGGTATTTTCAAATATATTTTTTTATCTAATCATATCTTTCTCTATCATTACGATCTATGACCATGAAGATCGAAAAGGTATTCAAAACTTTCGGTTCTCTAATTTTGGAAACTTGCATAATGATAAAGATTTATTTACAGAAAATGAAGCTGAAGAAAATAATAATTTCGAAAATAATTTTTCAACCAATTCCACTTCTAATAGTGAGACATCAAATATTCCAACTCAAGAAGAACTTTTAAGATTGGAGAAAGATCCGGAATATCTTCAAACGTTTGAACAGTTAGTAAACGATCTTAAAAACATAAAAGACCTGAGTGAAGTTACCTCTTTTGAGGTTTGTGGACATGAAGATGGAAAATGTAAATGGTGCGGAAATATTTTTTCTCAAGAAAAATTACTTAAACCTACCTATTTGGCTATGGGCGAAGTTTTGGGTTTTAGAATGACAATCATGGAAAGCGGATGGAATACACCGGAAATTTATAATTTCATAAAAGACTATAAGAAAGGTATCAAGTTTCAATGTATTACCGAAAAGAAAGAATTCTGTTCTTTAAAATGTGAAAAAGAATTTAAAAATAACAGAGGCTATTAAAAATAATCTTATGAAAGTATTATCACTCGTCGGAATCCTAGTAAGTATTTTAGGTATAATCCTATGTTTTGGAATTATTGACAATTATGTTGAATACGGTAGTAAACTTATTGAATATTTAAATTTGAACCACAAAGAAATTAAACACGAAATTTTCTCAATCACATCTATATTAGATTCAGGTAGAATCATATGTTTTGCGCTAATGGGAATTTTTGTATTCCACCTATTTATATGTATTAAAGTTTATCATTCTGAAACCTCATAAGATTTCCATTCCTAAAATATTAAATAAAAAATAAAACCTGAAATAATTTTCAGGTTTTATTTTTATCAAAATTTATTTTCATCGTATAGCAATTTTTTTAGTTTTTAATTCTTTTTTTAAATCTGATATATTAATTTCTCCAAAGTGAAAAATACTCGCCGCCAAACCTCCTGTTGCTGAAGTTAACGTAAAAACATCTTCAAAATCTTTAACTGTACCTGCACCGCCCGACGCAATAACCGGAATATTAATATTTTCTGAAATTAATTGAGTTATTCTCAGATCAAAGCCACTTTTTGTACCGTCGCCATCCATTGAGGTTAAAAGAATTTCACCAGCACCTAGTTCTTCTGCTTTTTGTGCCCATTCCAACGTTTTTAATGTAGTTATTTCTCTTCCTCCTTTCACGTGAACCCAATCATCTCCGTTAACAAACTTCGTATCAATAGCCACCACAACACACTGGCTGCCAAATTCTTTTGCAAGATCAGAAATAAGTGTCGGATTTTTTACGGCAGAAGAATTAATGCTTATTTTATCAGCTCCGGCATCCAATAATTTACGGACGTCTTCAGCCGTTGAGATTCCGCCCCCAACTGTGAAAGGAATACTTAATTCTTTTCCTATATTTCTCACCAATTCAACGAAAGTTTTTCGCTCTTCGATCGTCGCTGTAATGTCGAGAAAGACCAGTCCATCTGCACCATCGATTTCATATTTTTTAGCCAACTCTATAGGATCTCCGGCATTTCTCAGCCCTTCAAAGTTGATTCCTTTACTGTCGTTCCGTCTTTGATATCCAAACAGGGAATAATTCTTTTTTTAAGCATTTTCAATAAATTTTTGAATTTCTTTCAGACTAATTTTTTCTTCATAAATTGCTTTTCCGATAATTGTTCCAGAGCAACCAATTTCTTTCATTTGAAAAACATCTCCCATTCCAGAAATCCCTCCGCTGGCTACCAATTTCACATCGGTTTTATTTAAAATTTCTTTATAAAGCTCCGTGGAAGGGCCTTCAAGCATGCCATCTTTCGAAATATCTGTACAAATCACATTTTTTACCCCTTTTTTCTGATATTGAAGAATAAAATCAATGACATCCAGGTCACTTTCCCCTATCCAACCTGAAGTTTTTATTTTTCTATCATCACAGTCAGCTCCCAGAATAATTTTCTCAAAACCATATTTCTGAATTAAACTAAAACAAAATTCAGGATTCTGAACCGCAATACTTCCAATGGTAATTTGTCTAGCTCCCGAATTAAAAGCAATTTCAATATCTTTTTCAGTTTTTAATCCGCCACCAAAATCAATTTGCAGAGAAGTTTCCTTAGCAATATTTTCTAATATTTTTTGATTGACAATATGCTTTGACTTTGCACCGTCCAGATCCACCAAATGAAGATACTGTATTCCGAAGCTTTCAAATTCTTTGGCAACTTCTACAGGATTTTCATTGTAAATTTTCTTCGTAAGATAATCACCTTTCGAGAGACGTACACATTTTCCGTCAATAATGTCAATTGCAGGAATAATTTTCATTTTTATAGTTTTAAAAAATTATTAAGTAATGTACTTCCAATAACTCCCGATTTTTCCGGGTGAAACTGCATCGCATAAAAATTATTCTTTTGCAGAGAAGCACTGAAAGGTAAGATATAATCACAGACAGATGTCGTTTTTTCAGACAGTTCACAATAAAAACTATGTACAAAATACAGATCATTCTCTTCTGAAATTTCCGAAAAAAGCGGTGACTTAAAATCCGAAATCGTATTCCAACCCATGTGCGGAACCAAATCCTGAGGAGGAAATTTCTTAACTTTAATATCAAAAATCCCCATTCCCATTGTATTTCCCTCCTCGTTATTTCCACACATCAGCTGCATTCCCAAACAAATGCCCAAGACAGGCTGTTTTAATGTTGGAATTAACTGATCTAAGCCTTTTTGCTTTAAAATTTTCATTGTTGATGAAGCTTCACCCACACCAGGAAAAATAACTTTATCTGCCTTTTGAATCAAATCAAAATCATCTGTAACCATCGATTCTACATCCAGTCTGTCCAAAGCATTCTGTACAGAATTTACGTTTCCTCCGTTATATTTTATAATCGCAATCATCTTATAAACTTCCTTTTGTAGAAGGTAAATTAAAATTAATATCTGTCTGCTTTACTGCCATTTTTATCGCTTTGGCAAAGGCTTTAAAAATGGATTCTATTTTGTGGTGTTCATTTTCGCCTTCAGATTTAATATTTACATTACATTTTGCAGAATCGGTGAAAGATTTAAAGAAGTGAAAAAACATTTCCGTCGGTACATCACCAATTTTTTCTCTTTTAAAATCGGCATCCCAAACCAGCCACGGTCTTCCTCCAAAATCCAGCGCTATCTGCGACAGGCAGTCATCCATCGGCAGCAGGAAACCATATCTTTCAATTCCTTTTTTATTGCACAATGCTTTTAAAACCGCTTCACCCAAAACAATTCCTGTATCTTCTATCGTGTGATGCTCATCAACCTTTAAATCGCCATTTACTTTAATTTTTAAATCTAAATTCCCGTGTTTTGAAATCTGTTCCAGCATATGATCAAAAAAATGTAAGCCTGTGGATATTTTCGAATCACCTTTTCCATCGAGGTTAATTTCAATTTCTATATCCGTCTCATTTGTTTTTCTTGATACTTTTGCCTTTCTCGGAATTTTTTTTAAATAAGAATAAATTTCACTCCAGCTCTCTGTCGTCAGATCTGCCTCGTCATTCTGAATTTTATTAATAAAAATTGCTTTTGTTCCTAAATTTTTTGCCAGTTGAATATCTGTGATCCGGTCGCCAATCACCAATGAATTTTCCAAATCATAATTTCCGTAAATATACTTACCCAACATTCCTGTTCCCGGCTTTCTAGTGGGCAAATTTTCATGCTCAAAACTTTTATCGATAAGGATATCATTAAAAACAATTCCTTCATTTTTAAATGCCTGAAGCATTTTTTCCTGAGGTTTTATAAAATCATCATACGGAAAACTCTCAGTTCCCAAACCGTCCTGATTGGTGATCATTACCAGCTCAAAATCCAGTTCCTTTACAATTTTAGACAGATTTTGAAAGATTCCCGGATAAAATTCCAGCTTTTCCAAAGAATCAACCTGAAAATCAACAGGCGGTTCTAAAATCAGTGTCCCATCACGATCTATAAACAATACTTTTTTCATAAAATCAACAATTTTTTAGAATATTAATCAACTTTTCATTCTCAGCTCTCGTCCCGATATTAATTCGGATGCAGTTGGGAATGGCAGGAGTTCTTTTACTGGTCAACACCTCATTTAAAGTTAAATTTTCATAAATATCCTCAACATTCTTAAAATCAATCAAAAAGAAATTAGCATCGGTGGAATATATTTTGTTTATACAATTTAAATTGCTGAATTCAGAACGAAGCCATTCTCTTTCAATGACAATATTTTCTAAGTTTTGATTAAATTCATCTATATTTTCAAGAGCATTAATAATGAGTTCCTGACTTAAAGAATTGACATTGTAAGGCGCCTTTACCAAATTGATAAAACTGATAATTTCTTCCGAAGCATAAGCCACTCCTACTCTTGCGCCGGCTTTTCCCCAAGCCTTTGAAAAGGTCTGTAATACAATAAGGTTAGGGTATTTTTTTAGTAATTCTAATGCAGACCTCTGTTGAGAAAAGTCAATATAAGCTTCATCGACAACTACAATTCCATTAAAATTTTCAATGTAAAATTCAATATCCTCAATGCTGTTTCCTGTTGGATTATTGGGTGAACACAAAAAGAATATTTTTAACTTATTTTCGTTAATAACATTAAAAAAAACCTTTTTATCAATATCAAAATCTTTATTTAAACGAAGCTTTACAACTTTGTTTTCATTAATCGCTGCATAAAATCCATACATCGCAAAAGAAGGATCCATCATTACAATCGAATCTGCTTTTGGTTGGCAAAACACTTTAATAATTAAATCAATTAACTCGTCACTTCCGTTTCCAACTGCTATTTGATTTGTAGGAATATTTTTAACCTGAGCTAGTTTTTCTTTTAATTTTTTCTGTGTAGAATCCGGATAACGGTTCCATTCACCAAAAGGATTTTCATTAGCGTCCAATAAAACAGGTGAATTAAATTCGTTATGATCTCTGAAGCTAATATAAGGTTGTAAGTTGAGAATGTTCTTTCGAACCAGTTGGGTGATATTAATTGTTGTCATTTTCTAATTGTTTTAATCGGATGGAAACTGCGTTTTTATGAGCCAACAGACCTTCTGCCTCTGCCATGAGTTCGATAGTTTTTCCTAAATTCTGTATTCCTTCTTTTGATAAATTCTGAAAGGTAATTTTCTTTACAAAACTGTCGAGTGAAACGCCACTGTAGTTTTTTGCAAAACCGTTTGTCGGCAGTGTGTGATTGGTTCCACTGGCGTAATCTCCAGCACTTTCACATGAATAATTCCCAAGAAAAACAGAACCTGCATTTTGAATTTTCGGAATATACTTTTCAAAATTACTAATGGCTAAAATGAGGTGCTCGGGAGCATATAAATTACTGAAATCAAGCGCTTCTTCTATATTGTTCAATAAAATAAAACGGCTTTTTTCCAAAGCATTCTGAGCCAATTCATTTCTTGGAAGTTCTTTAATCTGTTTTTCTATTTCTTCGATGGTTTGATTAAAAATATTCTCATTATCCGAAATAAAAATGACCTGACTGTCGCTTCCATGCTCTGCCTGAGAAAGTAGATCTGCCGCACAGAAGCTAGGATCTGCCTGTTGATCGGCAATGACCAAAACCTCACTGGGACCTGCAGGCATATCGATCGCGACCCCAAACTTTTGAGCAAATTCTTTTGCTGCAACGACAAACTGATTCCCGGGCCCGAAAATTTTATACACTTGCGGAATAGATTCCGTTCCGAAAGTTAACGCTGCAATCGCCTGAGCGCCGCCTGTTTTAAAAATCTGACTAACGCCACACAACTGAGCGGTATACAAAATTGCAGGATTGATATTTCCGTTCTGATCGGGAGGCGAACAAAGAATAATCTCTTTACAACCTGCCAGTTGTGCAGGAATCGCAAGCATTAAAACCGTTGAAAAAAGCGGTGCTGTCCCTCCGGGAATATAAATTCCAACCTTTTCAATGGCGCGGCTTTCTCGCCAGCAAACCACGCCATTTGTAGTTTCAATCTTTTCAATGTCAACCATTTGAGAAGCGTGAAATTCTGTAATATTATCCTTTGCCTGTTGAATGGCGATTTTCAAATCTTCGCTGATCAGATTTTCGGCTTCATTTAATTCATTTTCAGAAACTTTAAGGTTATGAATTTCAACTTTATCAAATTGTTTGTTAAAATTAAACAGTGCCTTATCTCCCTCTTTTTCTACTTTCGTGAAAATATTTTCTATAACTTCCGAGATTTCATTTCTTTCAAAAGTTGGTCGTTTTACCAGTTCCTGCCAGCTTTCTCTCTTAGGGTATTTATTTATGTTCATATTAAATCACCATTTTATCAATTGGAATTATTAAAATATCCTGTGCTCCGTTTTCTTTCAACTCATCGATAACATCCCAGAATCTAAGTTCATCAATCACTGAATGAATACTGCTCCAGCCTTCTTCCGCCAAAGGAATTACCGTCGGGCTTTTCAGTACGGGAAGAACATTTGAAATATCCTGAATCTTTTCATTCGGAACATTCATCAGAATATATTTTGAATTTTTTGCTTTCAAAACCGATTTTATTCTAAACAGAAATTTGTTAAGAATCTTTGTTTTTTCAGCATCTAAACGTGAGGTTTGAGCAAGAACGGCTTCAGACTTTAATAAGGCTACCGTTTCTCTCAATCCGTTTTTAAACAATGTACTTCCCGAACTTACAATATCACAAATTCCGTCTGCCAGACCAATATTAGGCGCTATTTCTACGGAACCTGAAATGATGTGAATATCTGCCGAAATATTATTTGATTCTAAGAAATTTTTAAGTGTATTGGGGTAAGAAGTCGCAATTTTTTTCCCTTGAAAATAATTCAGATCATCTGTTTCCACTTCTTTAGGAACAGCCAAAGAAACTCTGCATTTAGAAAATCCAAGCTGTTGGATAATCTCAATATTTTTCTGTTTTTCCACCAATAGATTTTCCCCGACAATGGCGATATCCACAACCCCATCTTCGAGGTATTGAGGAATGTCTGAATTGCGCAAATACATAATCTCCATCGGGAAATTATCTACGGAAACTTTTAGCTGATCCTTCCCATTGTTAACGAATATTCCACAGTCTTTCAATAGCTGTAAAGACTCTTCGTATAACCGGCCGCTTTTTTGGATTGCAATTTTTAATTTACTCATTTCGTAATCGTTGAATCTGAGTAAATAAAGTGATACTTTAAGTATTTTCGTGAAATATCACAAAACAAAAAAACCGCCTAATTTACTCAGACGGTTTTTAATTATTTTGATTTTTAACATAGTCACATATCAATCAATTCCGTCTTAGCAGAGATGATGATGATAATGATGTACTGTTAAAAAATTCGGTTTCATTGTTGAAATTTGTGTTACAAATGTAGGACTTATTTTTAAACCCACAAGATTTTTTCTAATTATTTTTTTGATAAAGTCTCATAAGTTCTTTTACAATAGCTTCGTCATTAAACTTCTGAACAAAGTCAAACCCCTTATCAGCACGGCGTTTACGTTCAGATTCATTATCCCATAAAAATTTTATTTTAGACTGAATATCCAAATAATTTTTTGGATCGATATACACAGAATCTGGTCCGCCCGCTTCGGGAAGACAACTTGCATTGCTCGTAATGGTAACTGTTTTTGAGAAAAGAGCTTCTATCACAGGAATTCCAAATCCTTCGAAAAAACTAGGATATACGAAAATATCAGCCAGTTTATAGATTACAGCCAATTCATCCATTGAAACGCCTTCAAGGAAATGAACCTGCTTTTCCATTTTATTTTTTTTGATAAAATCTTCAATCTTCTTAAAATATTTAGCCTTTTTTCCCACGACAACCAACGGAATATCAGTATCTTTTATCGCCTGAACAACAGCCAAAAGGTTTTTTCTGTCTTCAATGGTTCCGACATTTAAAATAAATCTTTTGGGAAGCTGAAATTTAGATTTTACAGACTGAATCATCTCTTCAGGCTGTTCTTCTTTAAAAGCACTATGACAACCCTGATAAACAACCGTAATTTTACTTTCAGGAACTCTTAAAAACTCAATGATATCCTGTTTTGTCTGCTCAGAAATGGCAATAATTTCGTCTGCCATTTGCGCCGCTTTTTTAAATTTCCAAAGATGAATTTTTCGGTCAAAAAAAGAATAATACTGAGGGTATCTCACAAAAATCAAATCGTGAATTGTCACAATTTTTTTAATAGGCGTTTTGTCCCATTTCAAAGGCAATTCACCGGATAGTCCATGAAAAATATCAGCATTTTGTTTTTGAGCATCTTTTCCCATTTTTAATTGTCGGGAAAGCTTTCCTTTGGAAGTTTCAACAAAATGAACATTTGGCTTAGCAAGAATATCTTTTCCTCTTTCGGATTTATTTTTATTGAGTAAAACGTAATCATTTTCAGGATAAAACTGAGAAAGTATCCTTACCAAATCTCTGGAATAGTTGCCTAAACCTGATGTGTTGTGAAAAAAACGCTTTGCATCAAATGCAATTTTCATAGTGTAATTTGTTTTTGAAATTCCTGAAAGGTTCCAAAGATATAGTTTTTACTTTTAAGCCAGCCTATAAATTCATCAAATCTTTCAACCATGTCTTTTCCAGAATTTTTTACGGTGAAACCCGGTAATTTAAATGCTTCATCCTTTATGGCTGAAAATTCCCATGGATGAAAATAAACATTCAGATAATTATCCTTTTTTAAGGTATCTGAGGCTAATTTTTTGTAGAAAAACAAAGGGAAATTATGGAAACTCAGCCAAAATAGAGGGATTCTGAAATTAGGTGACACCGAAGCTGGAACCTGCATTACGTTACCTTCTTTAAAATACGTTCTTGAAACTTTTAAATTGTTATATCTTCCCGGTAAAAAGGTGGGATTAATGGATGAATTGTAAGAATATCCGGCCTTTTCCACTGCTTTTTCATCTACGGGCATCATTCTGGGCATTCTTAATCCCGTAACTTTTACAGAAAATAATTCTTCTAAACGCTCTCTCGATTCCTGTAAATGCTTTTCCTCAAATTCTGAGTGAAACCACGTGTGAGAAGCTAGTTCATGACCTTCGCTCAATAATCTTTTAATTAAATCTTTACTATTTTCAGCAAAAACTACCGTTGAGAAAAAAGTAGCTTTTACCTTATGTTTTTTAAGAACGTTTAGAATATTTTCAAGTCCGTTCTGAGATATGGAGATTTGTTTATCGAAAGAAATTTCGCCTTTATATTCCAAAGGCATATCAAATTCCTCGATATCAAAACTTAGTAGAACCATTTAAAAATTTTTATTTTTTATAATATAGTTGGGTCTTTCTTTCACCTGCTTAAAAATTTTACCTAAATAAATTCCGATGATTCCCATAATAATGAGCTGGAGTCCTCCGAAAAATACAATAGTCATAATCAAGGATGCCCAACCAGAAATTTCAGTATGAACTGCGAAAGCATAGATCACATAACCTACATACCCTAAAACCGATAACCCTGAAAATAAAAAGCCTAAGTAGGCAGCAATATAAAGGGGTTTTACGCTAAACGCCGTAATTCCTGTAAAAGCAAAAGTTAGCATTTTTCTAATATTATAGCTGCTTTCTCCCGCCATTCTTTCTGCGGCTACAAAATCAATTCCTGTTTGTTTAAAGCCCATCCAACTGGTTAATCCACGTAAAAAAAGATCATCTTCTTTAAAATCTCTCATTACCTGAACTACGTTAGCATCCATTAATCTGAAATCTGAACCGCCACCTTTGGTAAGATTGACATCAGAAAGGCTTGATAAAATTTTATAGAAAAAATCTGAAGTTTTTCTCTTGAACCATGAAATCTGTTTAGGATAGGTTCTTATAGTAAAAACCACATCATATCCTTCTTCCCACTTTTTGATCATTTGTGGAATCAATTCGGGGGGATGCTGAAGATCGCCATCCATAGAAATAACAGCATTTCCGTGAGCATTGTCCATTCCTGCTTTTACTGCAGGCTGATGCCCAAAATTTCTTGAAAACTCAATGAATTTTACTTCTTCAAACTGTTTGGAAAGATCTTCCAATTTTTGCTGAGTATCGTCTCTACTTCCGTCGTTTACAAAGATTATTTCGAAATCATAATTCTTTAATCCTGAAAAAACTTCTTTAATTTTTTCATGGACTAAGGCAACATTACCCCCTTCGTTGTAGGCAGGAATGACTATTGAAATTTTCTTCATAAATTAATTCAAAGTATAATCTTTCTCGAAATCCTTTGTTAAAAGTTCATAAACAACTCGGAACCAAACGATAATACAAGGTACGGCTTTTAGGGAATATTTATGTATAAAATGCTCTTTAACATATTTCGGAAACAGATCTGAAGTAGAAAAACAAGTGAGAATAATAACTAAAAGTAACAATCCAATCGTAAGTGGCGTTCTTTCTTTTTGAAGGAAAAACCAAACCATAACTCCTACTACAGCAATAATATAGGTTGGCGATTCTGAACTTGAGCTGAACAATACTACAAATAATAATGTAGAAGCCAAAATCATCAGTTGATAGGCATAGTGCTTATATTGTTTAATTCTGATATAAGGTAAGAAAAAGATAGGCACGCCGAATGTCAGAAAATATAGATTTGAAATATTAGCATCACCTGCTATTCTTCTTACAACCCCCATTAAAGAAATATCCTGGTAGGAACCTAAGTCCTGATTTTGTCCATTTTTTTCTGATAAAGACTGAAACCAATCTGCATAGCTCTGAAGAACAAAAGACGGACTAGAATACAGCATAGGAATTACAATTAATAATATTCCTATAGCTATTCCTGAAAGAATATATTTCCATTTATTTTTAATAAAGAAAAACTGCGAAAGACCAACAATACCATAGATTTTCACAAAAAAACCGATCAAAGTTGTCGCTACAGATTTTGTTTCTTTATTTTCATAAATATAAATTGCTCCCAACATCAAAAGAGCTACCAAAGCCACGTTAAACTGAAAATACAGAGATGAAGTAATACATTCCTGCAGACAAAATAAAGCGAACAATGCTTTTTTAGGGTTATGGAAAGGTAATTTATGAATAGCAAATAAAAAAATTGATGTATTTGCAATATTCCACAAACAAACACCCAACCAATCAGGCATAATAGCAAAGGGGGCAATCAATACACCGAAAAATATGCCATAATGATTGGAATCCTGAAAGAGATCGGGATATTGTAAATATAGATTCCTCTCTTTAAGGGTATTAAAAAATACATGCTTAAAGATCAAATAATTATTAATAGAATTGCCTCTCAGATATTTGGAAACTGCAGTTACAACCGCTATAATAAGATAAACCCCAAATATATATTTAGGGTTTAACAGTATTTTAAGAAATTTATCTTTCAAGATTGTGTGTATTAGTTTTTAAAACAAGCTTATACTGCCACATTGTTATCTCTCAACGCGTCATTAAGAGAAGTCTTTTTATCGGTAGATTCTTTTCTCTGACCAATGATCAATGCACATGGAACCTGATATTCACCAGCTGGATATTGCTTTGTATAGCTTCCTGGAATTACTACTGAACGAGCAGGAACTCTTCCTTTAATTTCAATCGGAGTTTCGCCTGTTACGTCGATAATTTTTGTAGATGCCGTTAATACAACATTTGCTCCCAAAACAGCTTCTTTTTCTACGTGAACACCTTCCACTACGATACATCTTGATCCGATGAAACAATCGTCTTCAATAATTACCGGAGCAGCCTGAAGCGGTTCTAAAACACCACCGATACCAACACCACCACTCAAGTGAACGTTTTTACCGATTTGCGCACAGCTTCCTACCGTAGCCCAAGTATCTACCATCGTTCCTGAATCTACATAAGCCCCAATATTTACATAAGATGGCATCATGATCACGCCCGGAGCAATATATGCGCCTTCTCTAGCCACTGCATGTGGTACAACTCTTACTCCTTTTTCAGCATAATTTCTCTTCAAAGGCATTTTGTCATGAAATTCAAACGGACCTACTTCAATCGTCTCCATTTTCTGGATCGGGAAATACATAACTACTGCTTTCTTCACCCATTCATTTACCTGCCAACCGTTTTCTGTAGGCTCAGCGGTACGAAGTTCACCTTTGTCTACCAAAGAAATAACTTCTCTAATCGCCTTTTGGCTGTCTTCATTCTGCAATAAATCTCTGTTGTCCCAGATATTTTCAATAGTTTGTTGTAACGACATTTCTGTTATTTAATTTAAATTAAAAAATTATACGTCGCCAAAGATACAAAAAAGATCAAGCAAATAATTTTGAAAATTGATAATGCTGAAATGATTTCCGTCAACTTACAACAAACGTCTCACACGATTTTTATAATCTACATAATTTTCACCATGTTGCTTTAAAAGAAAAACTTCTTCCAGCCTGATTTGTATTTGAATTAAAATAATTCCCAGAATCAGAAATAATAAAGAGATCATCGTGGGAAGACTCATAAAAAAACCGATCAAGCTTACAATCATTCCGAGGAAAATAGGATTTCGCGAAAATTTAAAAAGTCCGGAAGTGATAAGTTCTGTTCGAGATTCTTCATCAATGCCGATCCGCCATGAGTTTTTCATATGAATCTGAGCAATAACGACCCAAATGAAACTTAAAATCATCAGAAAAATTCCAACATATTTTAAAATTTTAATATCTAAAAAATGAATTAAGTAAAGCTGAAAAAGATCATCAGAAAAGAGAAATAACAGAATTGTATAAAGAAAAAGACCGAGAAGACAAAGCTTAAAATATTTGCCGATCAACCCATACGCAGAATCGTCTTTCGGAAGTACATTAGGATTTTTACCAATTCTTTTAGCAACAATAAAACTTGCTCCAAAGAAAGCAGTGGTGAAAAACAAAATAAAGTATAAAGGGATAAAAAATCTCAGGAAATCGGTCATAATTAATAATTTTCAACAAATCTCCGATTTATACGAGTGCAATTCTATTGCAAACTACAGTACTCTTCTGGCATGTAGATAAGCTTTATTCCAATATTTTTCGTTTAATGAAGAAATAATAACTCCTTTCGATGTTGAGGCATGAATAAATTTCACTTCGCCATCGTTTCCGATATCATGTACAATTCCGACATGAGAAACTCTACTTCCGCCAGCCGTCGCGAAGAACAAAAGATCCCCAGGCTTCACTTCATTAATATCGATTTTATTACCGGCTTCTGCCTGATCGGACGATCTTCTTGGCAATTTAAAATCATTTTCATCAAAAACTTTTACCGTAAATCCTGAACAGTCGAAACCCGAAGATGTATTTCCTCCAAATTTATAAGGTGTTCCGATGTATTTTTCAGCATCTTTCAGAATACTGCTGATTGATTTAGAAACTTTTCCGTCAAATTTTGAATCCAGATTTCTGAGATTTTCAGTTTTAGTTACTGTTTTAGAACCTGATTTCTTAGAAGCAACATTTTTTGAACTTCCACAAGAAACGGCAATTGTTGAAGCAATTATTAAAACAAAAATTTTATTCCATTTACTATTTTCTGAAAGTAATCTCGTCATCATACGCATCTGATTTTTACTAAAAGTAACTAAATATATACAAATA
>DKLU01000324.1 GCA_002455915.1 Chryseobacterium sp. UBA6632 | reverse complement strand
ATATAAATTAATTTAATATTAACTATATAATTTTACACCCGAACAAATCACAAAATATAAACTATGAAGACAACATTTAAAGCTGCCTTTCTTACGGTAGCTCTAAGTTCTACTTTTGCTTTGATCGGATGCGGTCAGGAAGAAATCAACACAGATAAAACCGCTTCTGAACCGGGATCAAAAACTTCTATTGCAGGTAAAATTATTCCATTGGCAGATTGTGTGGCTCCGGGATGGGCTTCTCAAAATGGAGGTACAACCGGTGGCGGAACTGCAGCAGAAACTACGGTTTCCACCTATGCTCAGCTAAAAGCGGCGATTGAAAATACAGCCGTGAAAGTGATAAAAGTTACCGGAACCATTACCATAACAACACGTTTATCATTTCAGGATCAAACCGGAAAAACGATTTATGGAGCAAGCGGTGCTAAATTGGTTTCAACAGACCAGACAAAAGACGGTTCAGGAATTATCAACATTAAAAGATGTAACAATATCATCATCAGAAACCTGATCTTTGAAGGCCCGGGAGCGTATGATACCGATGGTTGGGACAATGCTATTTTGGATGACTGTAGAAATGTCTGGATCGATCACTGTGAATTCAGAGATGGCGTAGACGGAAATTTTGATATTAAAAATAAATCTGATTTTATTACAGTTTCTTACACGAAATTCCATTACCTAAAAGCTCCAAAAGCAGGGGGTTCAGGAGGAACGGACGATCACAGATTCTCAAATCTAATCGGTTCGAGTGATGGTGCAACAGCCGATGCAGGAAAACTAAATGTAACTTTTGTACGTTGCTGGTGGGCTCCGGGATGTAGAGAACGTATGCCGAGAGTGAGATTTGGAAAAATTCATATTCTGAACAGTTATTTCAACAGTACTGTAAGCAACAAATGTATTGCAGCAGGCGTTCAAGCGAACATTCGTGTTGATGGAAACGTCTTTGAAAACGTGAAAGAACCGATCAATTTAATGAGCGGTTACACCGCAGTAACGGTAACTTCTAACAATACATTTACCAACACTACCGGAAATAAAGTGGGAAGCGGAACGGCATTTACGCCGCCTTATTCTATCGGAACCCTTTCTTTATCTTCTGTAAAATCTGATGTTACAGCCAATGCTGGAGCTACATTAACAGGCAATGTATGTGATTCTTTCTAAAGAATTTAAATACTATTTATTGATCAAAAAAACGACTGAGGAAATCTCGGTCGTTTTTTTTATGCTTTTGAAAAGGTCTTTTAATTTAGTTTAGATTTTTTAGGGTCAAGTACAGGAGTTAGAAACCATTAAGTTTATATCCATACAATTTGTCATCCCAGTAGAGATCTAAGCATAGTATTACAAATCTTAAATTTTGAACACCAAGTCCACTAAGTTTTTATTGAATATTAATTCTTTAAGTTTCACAAAGCCGTTTCACTTATAAAAGACTATATAGACTGTATTATTTTTTTTCAAAACTCTATTACTCTACAACTCTCCAACTCTAGAACCTCAAACACTATTTACCAATATTATTCTTCTCCTGCCATTTCGGATATTCTTTAGCAATCAGTTTTTCAGCGAAATCACCGTACCAGCTGTAGCCATTTCGTCTTTCCTCAGAAACATCGTAGTAATTGTATTTCACGCTTCCATCGCGATCTCCGAAAAGAGGTTTATTGGTATTTATGTCATAAAATCTTGCCCAAATCACAGAGTTTTTATCTTCCGCTAATGTTCTTACCGCTTTTCCATCTACTTTTGAAACGTTGTAACTGTAGCCTTCAATTTTATTTTGTTTAAACCATTCTAATGCCGCGTTAATCGACTTTTCGATTGTTGGATTCAAAGGCTGTAACATTAAAAATCTTACAATTCCTACAGATTCGCCAGTGGCTAAAGAAATAGGTTCAAAAGCTCTTGCTTTGTCGGGTTGAAGAGTAACTTCGTTGTACTGATCTGCCCAAATTGTAGGATTTCCTTTTTGTAAAACCTGAGTTTTCAAAATACATTCAATACCTTTCTGTACGGCAACTTTTGATTTTTCTTTTAGTTTTGGATCAATAACATCAAAATCATTTTTCCCTTCAGCAGCGTTGTATAAAACCGTTAAAGCATTAATCATCGCATTGTCGTTATAAGTCACCTGCTTTCTGTACAATCCCGTATTCGGATAATATTGCGGAAAACCTCCGTTTTTATATTGCATCAACAAAAGATAAGCGATTCCTTTTTCCGCAGATTTAAGATATTCAGGATTTTTTGTGGTGGAATATGCTTTAATTAAAGCATTAATTTCTCTTGAAGTGGCATTATTATCAATTGTAGCGTGATCGTCTCCTGTTGATTTTATCTTTTTTAAAAGCGTTTTATCAATCGGCAAATTATAATTTACCACAGATTTATCTTCCAATTGTTTTCCCCAACCACCGATGGGAAGCTGATACAACAAGATTTTTTCCGCCAAAGTATCTTTTACCTGAGCCGAAAAACTCGAAGCCACTAAGCTTAAAGCTAATGTGCAGATTTTTAAATTCATTCTTAGTTTTAAATTATTTAAGTTCAATCACCAAAGGATTGGCAACAATTTTAGCCTGTTTCTGCAACATATTTTCCCAATCGTCTTTCGTTTTTATCTGTCCGCTTTTTTCCCAGGCAAATCCCGCATAATACGTTAACTTAGGTTGAGGTGTCGTAACCACCAACAAATTGCTTTGATCGGGAACTTCCGTTCTGTAAGCAAACGATTTTTGAACAATATTAGGATTCACCACAATACCTTCGCCTACGTACGCATCATCAATTTTTTCCCAATGAAGATAATATCCAGCTCTGTCATTCAGTTTTGTTTCACCTTCATTTTTATGTAATGAAATTCCGATGGTATAATTCGGAGCGCCTAATTCACTTTTAAAATTAGATTCAAATTTAGAAAAATTAGATCCTAAATCCAGAGAAATTCTTTTTGTTTCCTTTACATCAAAAGTACTGAAACCTTTATATGTCAATTCGAAAACAGTTCTTAAAGGCCCTTCAGCAATCGTTTTAGAAGAAATAAAGTTTCTGGAAACCTCTAGTTTATCTTGATACCAAATTCCTATTCCTCCCGTTCCACGGCTGTCGCCCACCGGATAAGGATCGTAGCCCTCACCACGTGTATCTTTGTGATAATACATCGGGTCTGTAAGATATCCTTTGTACCATTTATTAATTACGGGCTGATCTGTTCTTTTAAACCAAATATCAACACCGCTCGAAAGGGTACTTCCTTTTACACCCGCCAGCGCCTCTTCCTGCCCCTTCGGGCCATATACTCTAAAAGCTACTTTATCATTTTCCCAAGCATAATCGTCTACTCTTTCAGGAACTAATCGGGAATAGGTGGTGATTTTACTTTCCGGAACCGGAGTCTTAGGATCTGAAACCAAAGTGTACGTATTGGTCGCTTTTGCTTCTATATTGACTTGAAAAAGCAATTCATCATTTTTCTTATCTCCATTATAATCAACCCATTGAATGGTGATGAATTTATTATTCCCATCTTTTATTCTAAGGTCTGTTTCTTTCGTTTTCTTTAAAAAAGCTCTCAAATCCGAAACAGGAATTGAAACGACTTCATTTCTAGGAAAATCTGAAGGATTGGTAACCTGAATTGTTTTTTGAGCGTACAAAGAAGCGGAAGCAATGCAACCGATTGCACACATCAATCCAGTTATCCTATTTTTAACTATAAACATAATTTAATTCAGTTGAGTTAATATTCCAAAAGTAAACATAAATTTTATTTAAATGTAAAAAACCCGCTTTCAAGAGAATGATTTAACAATATTTTAAGGAAATTGGAAATGAGAAAAAGAATAAAGCCTGCTCGATGAACAGACTTGAAACCTAACTTAAAAAATTAAGGATTATAAAAAGTACGACAATCGAACTCTAATAATCTCATGTATTGTCTCGGAATGACACTCAACAATATTTGTGTTGTAAAAATACCCTTCTGCAGGCACTTCACGAAAAATTATAGGTAGAAAGAAATCGAAGCTGTATAGAAATAATTCTAATTTCACATCAATTCATAAAAAAAGTAAGGGCAGAAACTTCTGCCCTTACTTTCACTAACTTAAAATTCAAATTCGCCCACTAACACACCATCTCTATTTCGAGTGTCTGATTCACTTTTATTCTGAAAAACAACTACTTTTCTTTCCTGTTTTCCGCTGGCATAATTGATATAAATCTCAGCCATAATCGCCGTTGGCCCTGCAATGCTTACTTGGTTTTCATTATAAAAATTGGTTTCAATTTTATACTTTCCTTTGATTGCTTTTTTCAGTAAAAACTGTTCAGGACCAAAACCTCCCGTAAAATCATTACTCAACCTGCCGCCAATCGCCGTTTCTTTGTGAGAATACATGCAACGTTCGTTATTCGGGTCGGTTACCCAAAGATCAATATCGGTATTATCTTTATTCCAGTTGATGACCACGCGAATGTTTACCGGAAGATCTGCCATAATTTTAGGATTGATTTTTTTCAGATTCAAATCTTTTCTATGACGGCTGATTAATTCGTTGATTTCCATGATAATAGTTTCTTCAATTCCGTAATCGCGAGCCGCCAATTCTCTTGTATATGATTGATTTAAAATCTTGTATAAATTCTCTAAAGCCGCCTGATATTGCCCTTTATCTTCCAAAGCCAAAGCATAATCTCTGTAGCTTTGAGGATCGAAAGGTCGCCATTCCAATACTTTTTGACTGATCCAAAGCTCTTTGTCAAACACCTCAGCCTGCTTCAATTTATAAGCCAATAATTTGTATAATTCTTCATTTTCAAGGTCAAGATCAGCAATAGAACTCAAAACTTTTAAGCCTAAAATTTTATCATTTTGTTTGAAAAGCAATTGAGAAATATCAAAATAATATCGTGGTAAATCTTTGTAATCTTTTCTATAATTAAGATATAACTGATAAATTTCTTCGGAAGATTTAGCGTTATCAAAAAATTTCATGTATTCTGCATCAGACTTAATATCAGCCAGGATAATTCTTCCGCTGTTGATGATATCACTTTCTACTAAAACCTCATCTAACTTCTTGTCTTTGTTTCTGATATTCAATCCTGCCACGCTGCCTTGTAGCACCTGCTCTGCCTGTACAGAATTTGAAGCCAAAGCCTGAGGAGCAACTCTCTTTGCCTGTCCATACCCTACCATCACCACTTCTTCAATCTGTAGTTCTCGATTCATGGTATCGTTTTGGGAACGTCTCGTTCTTGGATAGATTTTTGGTTTGTTTTCAAAATCTGTTTCCCACCATTTTTTAAGATTAGCCGTTATATTTTCGGCTCTCTGCATCAAATCATTTACTCTCTGATCTTTCTGAACCCGATTATTTTTAACCAATCGGTCGTATTCTGCGCGTAATTCTGAAGGCGGTGTAATTTCATAGCGCACATAATCTGTGATATCTTCCAACACCATCAAACTTGTATTATTACTCACCAAACCGAATTGTCGGCTGAGATCTTTAATCTCATTTTTATTTTCTTTTTCAAAAATTTCCAGCTCGTTCAGCTTTTTCTGAGCCCAAAATTGTGAGATTTCCCAATCTTTTACCGTTTGCTCATTTGTATTTAAATCGATTGTTTTTGTTTCTGAAACATCATTTCCATACCCGAATTTTAAATGTAAAGTCGTTTTTTGACCTTTCAAAATTCCTGTTAAAACAAAATCCTGCGAAACGGCTTGTGGCAAAGAAGGATATACCTCTGTAACTTCCGTATTATCTTCAATTCCTAAAAATCGTAAAGGCTGAAACAATAGTTTTCTCACTTCTTTTTTAGGCTCATTTTCGTTGATATTTAAAAATTCGCCGCCCGTTTTATTGCTGATAAATTTCAATTGACTAAAATTAGAATTATTGGAAGCCGAAATAGTATAAACAGGCTGTTTCCAGCTTAATTTTAAATCTCCAAAAGAAGAAAGTCCGTCCGTAAAAAATAAAATCTCACGTTCTTTCACGGATTTCAGTTGCCCGAAATCTGTTCCGCCATCATAAGTGACCTGAGACAAATACACTTTTAATTCCGACCAGTTTCCATCATTGATTATAAAGTTTTTACCTTCTTCAAAAGCGTTGTTAATAAAGTAAACTTTTACGGACAGATCTTTATTTGATTTAAAATATTCGTTTAATAATTCGAACTCTTTACTATGATTTCTTTTAGAACCACTCAAAGAATTATCCCAAACAATAGCTAATTTGTTGGTTAGTTTTTTTGGTTTTTCCTGAGCGTTTAAGCCGATACTTGCTAAAAAATAAGATGAATCGTTTGAGGCTTTCTGCAATAAAATATTTTGACTTTCTTCTTCCTGAGGAAAATTAATTCTTAAATTTTCAGCAGGTTTATAATTCACCTTATGAGTTTCTGCCATCCAGACATCTCCTTTTTTAGTAAAATCAAAACTTCCGTCGGGTTTTTCAATTAACTCAGGAGCATTGGCATTTTGGTAAACCGTTGTTTTAACATTGAATTGAGGAATTTCAGTCGAATAATTTAACGGTAAAAAATATTGATAATTTTTTCCTGACTTTTTCAATTCGTAGTTATATGTTACCTGAATCGTTCTCTCACCGCCATTGGGATTAATAGGGTAAATTCGGGTTCTAAAATTATTTCCTTCCACCTTTTCCAGAATTCCTGGATCTACTCTGCGTTTTTCAATGGTTTCGAAAACTTCTTTAGCTTTCGTTTTTTCTACAGGAACGGCATTTCGCAGTTTACCATTAATATCCAATGCATAACCGCTCGCATTTACCCCTTCCGGAAGCGGAAACGTCACGCGACCTTCCATTATTCTTTTAGAATTATTTTTAAAGACCATCGTTACGACATTGGTGGAAATTCCACCTGTGATTTTGGTTTCGATATTTAATCTTTGAAGAATAACGTTTTTATCTTTTTCAAAACCACCTTTTTTATCTGGAGTTTCGATCACCGGAATTTGTGCCAAACACAAAACAGGGAAAAACAACAATAGTTTTATATAAACACTTCTCATATCCTTATGCTTTTTTAGTTGAACAATGTTTGTATTGATAAAGATGTGAGAAAGTGAAAAAAGGTTGGAAATGTTTATAAAAAATTTCTTTTTATTAACATTTCTACATCAGGAAAATTTTTGAATACTTCAAGTATTATTCCATTTAAACTATAATCATAATTGATAGTATCAATAATGGTAATTTCTGTTAAGCTATGTTAAGAAGCCACCCGCTTCTTATATGATTTTATACATTCGACTAGTTTTTACGCACCATTTCCACCAAAATTCAAATTACCATTAAAGCAATTATCGTAAAATTTAAATTATGGGTAAATTATTTTTCTCAAGTTCATTATTATGTTTTAGTCTTTACCTAAATGCTCAAGTTGGAATTCAAACATCACAAGTTCATCCATCCGCTATTTTGGAAGTGAATACGGGAAGCTTACCAACAGGGAATAAGAAAGGCTTTCTGGGACCGCGTGTAAGCCTCACCGGCTCGCGAGATGTGCAAACGATTCCATCACCTGCCGTAGGACTTTTGGTGTATAATCTTTCAACCGCCGGAACTTTTCCGGATGATGTTTATCCCAACCGATATTATTACTGGAACGGGACAGAATGGGTAGATTTTGGAGTAACCACTGTTTTACAAAGCTTTTTGGCTTATAGAGTCATTAGCTTAAACGCTACTTCCAGTCAAACCTTTACGTATAGCACTATTAATTCTACAAGCGCTGCCAATGGCGGAATTCCTGTTTCGTTTGCCGATTCTGATATTGCAGTAAACACCGGAAATATTGTCACAAAAACTGGGAATACGTTTAAAATTAACATTACCGGACTTTATGAAATTTCGGGATATGTGAATTATAATCCAAATCGTACTTCCATCGGCTCACCACAAAGAGGTTGTTTTCTGAATCTTAAACTTCAGCTTTCTAACAATAATGGCGCTACATGGACGGATGTTATCGGAAACCGAACTGCCTGGGGTGTACGAACCAACAGCTTCCTGAAAACGGCAACGCTTATTTCAACCCCCATTAACCTTACTGCGGGACAAACGTTAAGAATGGTTGTTCAAAATCCGTTTGATGTAAGTGACACTTCGAGTATTCATGGGGAAAATCCTACGACCAATCCAAGCGCTCCGCTTCCGGCTATTACGGCTTCAGCAAGAACTCCGATATCAAAAAACCTAACCTTAACCCTTTTAGACTATGATATTCAACAATAAACAATACAAAAAAACTCTACTGAAGAATATTTCGGCAGCCTTTCTCTTTACCGCAAATATGATTTCGGCTCAAAATACAAACGGGCCGGGCGTCGGAATTGGAACCAGCAGCCCTAATCCTTCAGCCATGCTGGATGTAGACGTAAGCTCTCTTGCCAGTAATGCTAAAAAAGGATTGCTTCTTCCTCGTGTGGCTTTACAAAACAGAACAGATGTGGTTACCATTCCTAATCCGGCAGTGGGTTTACTGGTTTATAACACAACAAATTCCGCATCTGATTCATTAATAATGGCAAATACGTTTTATTATTGGACGGGAACCAGCTGGATTGATCTTGCCACTTCTCAAACCTTTGAAACCGAGCTTTATCCGCAAGTTTTCATTGTAGGAAACACAGGAAATCAAGAGCTTAACAAAACGAACTTCAATAACGGACAAAGTGCTGTGGTTACTTTTAATTCTGCATCATCAGGAGCGATGAACGTAGATGTAGGAAATCGTGTTTCGCTGGCTAATAATAATTTTAAAATATTATCATCCGGAAGATATGAAATCACCGGATATGTAGGCTACAATCCGTGGGTTTCTACAACGTGTACAACTCAGGCAACGGAAGCTAACTGTATTGCTGCGCTAGATCTGATGGTTCAAGTTTCAACAGACAACGGAAGTACATGGACGAATATTTCAAAATCCAGCTCTACATGGGGTGTGGGAACGGGAGACAGAAACAGATCTGTCATGATTGCACCATTTATCGTAAACCTCAACGCCAATAACCTTGTACGTGCTATTATTGCGAAAGGATCGACTGTAAATCACGGAACGGTATCTACCACAAGCGTTCTGAATATTGAATCGGGCACAGGATTGGCTTATTCTCGCCTTTTAAGATTCCAAAAACTGAATTAAAAAGAATCGATAAAATTTAAACGACATGAAAATTTACAATACAAGCACATATATCCTTTTCTTTTTAAGCACATTCAGCTACGGGCAAGTGGGAATAGGAACTACTTCTCCACATCCGTCGGCTATTTTAGATGTTTCTGCTACCAATAAAGGATTTCTTTTACCCAGACTTAATTTAACAGGAAGAAATGATGTAACTACTATTGCCAACCCGGCAAACGGATTAATGATTGTAAACCTTACCGCCAACGGAACCGGAACTGATGCCGTAGCCGCAAATTCCATTTATTTTTGGCAAAGCTCGGCATGGCAAAAATTTACAGCATTGTCTGAAATTACGGTTTTCAAACAGTCTAATCAATATGTGATGAGGTCTACGACGGCTCAGACTTTTACCGCCACTCAAGTAACAGGCATCAATAATAGTGAAAGTTATGAAGTTCCCGTGATCTGGTCTTCTAATGAAATTTCTATTGACAACGCCGCCGATATTGAATTATTAAGTACCAACGATACTTTCAGAATAAAAACTGAAGGAAATTACAGAATACTTTCGAATTATAGTTTTAATCCTCAAAGAAGTGTCACGACAGACAATTCGAATTACACTTATGTGGCAATTACCGTAATGAAATCTACCAATAATGGCTCTACATGGACGGCCGTTGCGGGTTCGGCCATGCCTTACGATATAGGCACTTCTAATCAGCTTCAAACGGTTATTTTACCGAGAACGATATTGCGTTTCAGTGCCAATGACAGGATTAAAATCGTGATTACAAAACCCGGAACATCTGCTCCAGCCTACGGAAGCAACTCCGGAATTCTGAAAAAAGCAGCCGAAGATTATACTAAATATTTCAGAATTACAAGACTGAACAATAATAATTAATAAGCTTCTCTATCTTTAATTTTTGAAAGATTATTGAAATCCGGAGATTTTTTCTTCGGATTTTTTCTATTTTTTTACTTAAAATTACCTTCCATCAAATCTTACTTTTTCAGCATATATCCATTGATTTTTCTTATTCCAATTCCCTCCACATCCATCCTGCATTTGCATCACCACTTTTCTCTTATTTATATCAATTATTACACACAAATAATTTTCATGTAATATTGTATTAATGCCATCTTCTACATAGCCTTTTATAATGTAATCTAATACAAGGTATCTTTTATTCGGTGATAGGCTTAAAATCTCTCCTTCCGAATAGTTATCCGTATCGTAACCTGAAACTTTATATCTTTTTCCATTACTTAAAATCACAGGCTCTTGGTACATTTTAAATTCTTTATCATAAGAATAGAAACCAAGCTTATGGGTTTTAGTAATTGGCAGAACATTTAATACTTTTTTTGATTGAGAAAAGTAAAAATTTATTAAAAGTAAGATTGTTAAAACTATTATTTTTTTCATAATTTTTATTTAGTTCTCTCACAAACTTGCTTAGGTATTTTTTTCAAATCTTTGTTCTGAGATTTCATTAAAGCAATGTACTTTTTATAGTTTTCTTTTGCTTTTAATTTATCTCCAGTTTCCCAATAGCCATCTGCTAAATTAAGATAAGCTACTACGCGTTCTGGATATTTTTTAATAATCTTTAAAAGAACATTTATTGAAACAGATGGATTTACGCTTTCAATCTTATAAGCAAAATCATTAAGTTTTGTAACATTTTGGCTTGTTACTAAAATATAATCATCCCAACTTTTACTTGCTACCCAATCATAATAATTAAATTTCATCTTAGGAATATCGCCACTATCTAACCTGATAATAGCATTATTATCTTCACCGACTTTATAATAAGTTTCTTCATAATTGCAAATTTCAAAGTTCTGATTAATAAATTTTAACTTAAAATTTATTATAGAATAATTATTAGATGAAAAAGGAGCTATTATTGTCTTATATGATAGTATATTTTTCTCAAATTTTAAATCGCTAATATCATTATCACTTTTCCCTGTACATTCTCTACAAGGAAATATATTATCAGTTTCAAATATTCTTAGAAAATTTTCATTGGTTTTTCCCAAATAAATCACTGCTTTTCTTTTTGATACGGAGTTATTATTGTTGACTAAGGCTTCATCATTTTCCTTTTTTGAACTCAAAATATACAAAACATCCATTATTTTATCGTTATTGAAATCATTATTATACTTCAACACAATATCATAAGCGTTATAATTTTTCAGTAATTCTTTCTTATTATATATTTGCGCAAAAGCTGAATAAGAAGAAAATATGAATAATATGAAAATTTTGCTTTTCATCAATAATTAAATATTTTTAAAACTTTACTTATCTTCCAAATATTTCTCACGAATAACATTGATTGAATTTTCATTAAAATTATTCAGTTCAATTTTTCCAAAATCTTTACTCGTATAAGTTTCTGTTGGAAATTTATCTTCAATATAGCTTTTAGGAGGTAACGAATCATCTGCAGGAAGACGATTTACTAGGTTGAAACTATATTTATCAAGTAAAAAGCTATTGATTTTACTATTATATTTAAAAGTTAAATATTCTTGTAGATATTGCCCTCTTCTATTAGTACAAAAGTTCTGTTCAATGGTAAAATATAAGTTTTTCTGAACTATTTTATTAAAGCTATCGTTAGAACATTCTGATGATTTAGAATAAATGACATCATCATTATTTACAATGATATTTCTTTTTGAAGATGATGAGTTTTCATAAATTAAAAGTTTTCTTTTCTCATCCTTTTGAAGAATATGAATCGAAATATTTTTTAAACCAAACTTATAATTCTGCTGAAAAATTTGCTTATATTTTTGATTTTTAAAATCATTTATAGAAATATTATCGTTAATTTTTTGTGCATAACTTAAATGTCCTGTTATCAATATAAATGATAAATAAAGGATTTTTAGCAATATCGATTTATTTGTTTTTACACTCATTTATTTTTTATAAAATC
>DKLU01000325.1 GCA_002455915.1 Chryseobacterium sp. UBA6632 | reverse complement strand
GGTTTTATTGTTAATTTTATAATTAACATTATTCAGTGATATACTCATTTCTTTTTAAAAATTTTAATTCTAATATTAATTTTGGTTGAAAAGCAATTATGTTAAGAATAATCATCACAATTCCAAAAGTGTAAAGATTAATAATTAAGATAATTATTATATGTGTAATTATTATGTAAAACAGAGTTACATTTTTTAATTTTCTATTATAAATAAGAACAGGATAAAATAATTCAAAAAACACAACACTCAACGAAATTATTTGAAATACGACAGGAATTTTTGTAGCAATAAATGCCGTAAGAATATTTAGATTGGTATAAGTGGAAATTAAATACCAGATTGCATCTCCCGTGTACCAGTTGTTACCCATTGCCTTTCCTAAACCCGAAAAAAAATAAATAATACAAAGTTGTAGCTGCAAAAGTCTTATGGCAAATGAATACATAATTTTATTATATTTTGAGTCAACACATAGCAAAACATTAATAAAAAGGGAAAAACTAATCATATAATCTGCTCCATAAGAAAACGAATAGCTACTTGCCACCAAAGCACTATGTATAATTAGAACAACAACAGCAAATAGTAGCCTGTAATAATTCATCAAAATAAATAAAAACGAACAAACATATATTACAATTACTATCGCCAATGAATATTCATATTGTACTCCTATTTTCTCAAACCCATCAGTAATAAATGCTAGCCTGATTTTATCATTTCTGATGAGAAAATCATTTATCTCATGATTAATTAAACCACCCTTACCATATATATTGTAAATGTCGGGTAGAATTGATAAAATATTAAGCAAACCAAAAAGCGAGATGACAATGATAAAAAAAGACTTTTTATCTAAATTTTTCTGGTAGCCGAAAAAATAGTTATTTATTTTATTTTTAACTCTATCCATATCAATCTTTACTAATGTTGTAAACAGTATTTTCTTCAATCTTTATAGGCTTACCTTTCTGTATTTCTTCCAAAGAAGGAAATTGTTTCTTGACAAGCGCTACATCTATATGAGAAATATTAGGATGAAGTGTAAATAATCTTACAGACATAGATTTAATCACTCTATTCCTGAACTCATCATTTTCCAATTGCCCCCCTAATATGGTAAATATACTATTGATCTTAAACTTTGACTCAAATGTCCTCCCCGGCAAATCAATCGGAATATTATTATTTTTAAAAACAATCTTAGTCTGTTTACTAGACGCATTAGGCGAATAATACTCATAACCCCTCTCTATACCTGTATAATAGGAATAATTTCTCATGCCTGTTTGTATAAAACCCGGATTATCAAAGTATTCCAAATAGTCTACAATCTTCTTTCCACAAACATTCAGAGATGAGTATGTAGACGTTTTCCATGTTTTAATAATCTGAACATTTATTATAAATGAAGAGAAAACATGAAAAAGCACTATTGATATTAAAACGATTTTGAATATTTTCATAAGGCTATAAAAAAAGAGGCTAATAAATTATTAGCCTCGTAGATTTTGAATAATCTTTGAAACAATTACTAGTTTGCAACTGTTGTAGTTCCTGTATAAACATATTCTGAGGTCCAGAATGTCCACTCTTTTTCTTTTTTTACTGGCTCTTTAACTGTTGCAGCTGAAACTGTATTAACTGTAACTTTTTCAGAAGAAATATTCTGAGGGTTAGCACTTGCTAATGTAAATGTACCTGCCGAAAATGCAACGATTAATGCTGCTGCTACCAAATGTTTTTTCATTTTAATAAATTTTTATGGTTATTTTTTAGTCTAGCTTATTTTTCGGATAGCTCCTTATGTTTTGTTTTTAGAGTTACAAAATATCAAAATCTCTCATAAAAGCGCTTTTATATCTTATTATTGAGCCAATTCTATCGATTCATTATTGGCACCAATCATTTTTTTTATTATTTCTTCTTGGTCACTTAATTTTTGTCCCAAAGTTTTACCTCCCTCTCCCACTTCATTTAATTCTGCCGATGTATACTTAGTTCTAACCTGAGCTAAAGGACTCGTCTTAAAATCAGCAAACATTTTATTAAATTTTTCTTTATTTACAGGAAGATCTTTTTTATTCTTCAGTCTTTCATTTAGGCTAAGCTCGTTATATTTTTCTAAGTTCTTGATACCCGCCAACTCCCACGAAAAATTTTTGTCTTCATCTTCTATTTTCACTATTAAACCGGGTAATCCATAGAATTTATAAGGTCCGTCCTGAATCGGAATATCTGGAGTGAACCAAGCTACCCAATTTCTTCCCCAAGCTGTGGCTGTTGCCTTCTGGATCTTATATTTTTCGAATGTACTTACCGCTTTTTCATTTGAAATTTTCCAATTTATTTTATTTGGCTCCGGATAAGTAACATAATCACTAAGAATCAAATCTGTATACTTTACTTCATAGTTTGGATAGATCTTCTGAACTTTGTACATGAATTTAGGCGTCTTAAAGAACTTCGATAGATCTATTTGTATACCCGTTTTTTTCATCTTTTCAATATTACTTTCAATTATTGAATCTTCAGATACT